>JAIJJM010000296.1 GCA_022728415.1 Collinsella sp.
GGTCGATGGGGCCGAGGACGGTCCTCCCGCGGTACGCCTTCGTGACCCCGTGAAGGCGGAGGGGCATGGCTGTCCTCATTGCTTTCCTTTCTCCTCGGA
This sequence comes from Collinsella sp., assembly GCA_022728415.1. The sequence continues at coordinate 100 of JAIJJM010000296.1, forward strand.
CGGATTTTGGGTATGCGTCATGGGCCCCCGCGCGGGGCGGGGAGCGAATCGGCGCAGGCTCGAGGCCGGTTGGGTTGGGGTTGAGGTTCGGGTTCCACAGGCTTGCACAGCCCGACGGACGGGGCGTCCGGGCGCACTATGCTTAGGGAGCGGCGGGCGCCTCCGGGGCAGCAGGGGATTCGGACGCGGTGATGCCGGAGGTGTCGACCTCGCCGATTCCGGCGAGCTGCTCGATGAGGGGGAGGCCCGTCGGGTCGTCCACCTCGACGCCGCCGAGGACGATGGTGTCGTCGCGCAGGTCGATCTGCGTGTTGAAGACTGCCGGGTCGCACCCGGAGACGATAAAGCCGGTGCCCGCGAGGACGACGCCCGCGGCGACGAGCCCTCCCGCCACGGCGAGGTAGATCTTCTTCGCGCTGGTCATGGTACTCACTCCTTTCTACGCCGCGAGATGCGCGGCAGTGCCGCCCTTCTCGCCCCTGTCCTTCCAGAAGGGCGACGCGACCTTCCTCGCCCAGAGCGCCGAGAGGCGCGCGATCTGCTTGGAGGCCGCCCAGGCGCCCGTGCCCGCGAGAAGCGCCGCGCCGATGAGTCCGAGCCCCACGCCCGCCGATGCAAGGACGTACGGGACATGCCCGATGACGACGCCGCACGCGGCGAACACGAGCTCGACCACGCCCGCGCCACCAAGGGCCGCAGCCACGATCCACACGCAGAGCGCGAGAATCCAGATGCAGACGTAGACCGCAACGGCCACGGCCGCAAAGGCGAGCAACAGCGGCACCCACACCGGCGACCACACGATGGTCAGCACCCACAGGAGCGTCGTGCTCCTGCGCCTGGTCCGCGCAATCGCGCGCGGCACGGCGGGCAGGTCGTCGAGCACGGCCTCTGCCACCTCGCCGGGTGCGCCCATGGCGGCCACGGCCTCCTCCTCGCCCATGCCGTCCTCCATGCGGTCGGCGATGGCCTCGGCGTAGAACTCCTGCGTCTCCCTCACCTGGTCTGCCGGCAGGCAGGCGAGCAGCTCGCCCAGCCGGCCCAGGAACTCATCGCGCGTCATGGTGCGCCTCCTCAACGTATGCATAGATCTCCTGCACGGACGGCCACTCGGCCAGGAACTCCTCGATGCGCTCGCGGCCTTCGTCCGTGATGCGGTAATAGCGCCGCAGCCGACCGTTGTGCTCGGCGGAGCGCGCCGTGATGCATCCGGCTTTCTCCAGGCGTTTGAGCAGCGGGTAGAGCGTCGACTCCGTGAGCCCCATGCTCGCGGGCACGTCCTTCACGATCTTGTAGCCGTAGGACTCCTCGCCCGAGACGGCCGCGAGCACGCAGGCCTCGAGGAAGCCGCGCTTCATCTGGGCCTCCATCCGTACACCTCCCCTCGTCGTATACTGTGCAATACACACTATACGATGCAATGTATTAGACGTCAACTCTCATCGTGAAGATTCTCCGGTCCCTGCGCGCTGCGAACGTGATATCGCGGGGCGGCTGGCATTATGCATGAAACGTCAAGTAACGCACAGGCGACAGCAGCAGTCCAGCGCTGGCTGGAGACGCCGGGATGCCAAGAGGAGGCGTGTGCCGCGGTTGAGGACACCGCCCGCCCCAGGGGACGCGATCGAATCAACCCAAAGCAAGGGGCCGGATGCCCGCTTATGCGCAGTGTGCGCGTTCGCGGATGACTGCCCGTCCCGAGCGAAACCCACAGGCGCCAACGCGACCTGAACGCGGTGCCGTACCCCGAGATCCGGAGGACGGTCCACCTTTCGGCCCAACCATGGGATTCGAAAGGCCGAAGACGCCGAGAGAGATCCGGGCAGGACGGCACCGGGTGGTTTTCAACCCCGTCAACGGTCCGCGAGCTCTGGAATATTGCCCGCAGGCCGCGGGAAGAGCTCCAACCGAAAGAATCGTCGCAGGCGGCTTATTAGCCCAAGAGTTCAACGGTTCCACTTTCATATGCATGGGGAAATGCGAATGACCTCAATGCGCTCCCGAACTCGGCGCTGATGTAAACGCCGACTCCGTCGAGCGAAGACTGGTTAATCATGAGTCACAGCACCGTCTGATGCGCGACTGCAGTCTCTCATGCTGCTTAGCTCGCCCAGTCTGTATCTTGGTTCCTCGACAGCGCAGCTTGGTCGAACGCCGAAGGTTCGGCGGTCTTCGTCAGCTAGCATGAGAGCAGTCCGAAAGGGGGACGCATGAAGATCACGATCGAAGAGCGAGAGGCAGCTCAAGATATAGAGGTCACGATCGTCTGCGTAAGGGCCGATCGCCGCGTGCTCGATATAGCGGCTCGGCTGCGCATGCTTGACAGGAAGGTGACGGGCACGGCCGACGGCTGCATGCGCGTGCTGAGCGCAGAAGACGTCCTGTTCATCGAGTCGGTCGACAAGCGCACGTTCATCTATACGGCCGACACGGTTCTCGAGACGGGCCTGCGACTTTACGAGATGGAGGAGCGCCTGGCGGACTGCGACTTCCTGCGCATCGCGAAAGGTTGCATCGTCAACTTCCGCGCGATCGCCGCCCCCAAGCCCGACGTCAACGGCAGGATCATCGCCACCTTGGAAAACGGTGAGCGGGTCGTTATCTCGCGCCAGTATGCGCCCGACGTCAAATCGAAGCTCGGTCTGAAGTAGTCGAAACGAAGGAAGGGAGACTGGAATGATTGACAGGGACATTATCGACACCGATAAAAAGACGCCCGTGGAAAACCTCGGATACCTCGTGAAAAGCATCTGTATCGGCTTCACTGTTGCCATGATAGCCTTCTTGGCATTAGGGACTTGTTTCGCTGATGACGCCGCCAAACAGGGCATTAACTATTGCTGGTCGATTCTCGCCGCGTGCGTCGCCGTCCCCGCGCTGCAGCTCGTGTTCTTCACGCCCATGGTGATCAGGCGGATGGCATATCCCGCGCGCCTGGTGCTGTTCGACGTTTGCCTCTACGCAGCCCTCTGTGCATTGGCGTTTGTCTTTGCTTGGGTTCCCGTGAACGACCCCGGGGCGTGGGCTACCTTCACAGTTGTCTATCTCGCCATCCTGGCGGTCCTCACTCTTGCTTTCAACGCCAAGCTGAGCCGCGAGACCCGCGAATTGAACGACAGGCTCGCAGAATACCGCAAGAGCAGGGAGACGGAATAAGGGTATAGCCGAACATTATCGATGCTGGGCAAATCCTTACTCCCGATCCTCGGATTACCGCCCGGTGCGAGGACCTGATGCCAAGGCCAGCGCAGGGCGATGCTCGGCCCCGTTCGCTACCCCAAGCGCTTCCTGCGCGGTCATGCCCTTGTAGCCCTCGTTTGCGCGTATAAGCGGGTTCATGTGCAGGGGATGTCGATCCAGGTGTTGATTGCTCGGTCAGCCTGATCGGATGGGAGGATGACGACCTCGTGTTCAGCATAGACGATGGCAAAACTTCCTACGTATTGCGGTCTACCCAAGCCATCATTCGGTCCTCCTCGGTTTCGAAACTCGATTTTTTTAAAGTTTCGTAACCGGGGAAGCAATATGTTCAGGGATGCATCGAGGAGCGAATCCCAGTCGCGCCACGCCGGCAGCGATGCCGGGCGCACCCGTGCGTGCTACAATACTGGCACCAGAGATGAAAACACAGTCCCCGTCGGGTAGTCG
>JAIJJM010000297.1 GCA_022728415.1 Collinsella sp.
TCCTTACGTTTTGCTCGGCACGTCTAACGGAAGCAGCTCCCTAAATGCGGAGTCGCCTTCGCCCACGTCCACCAGGCACCAGCGCTTGTGACGGTCGATCTTTTTTACGTGGGCCTCTTGCCCCACAAGTGGGCCCTGCTCTATGTGCAGCACACCGTCTTCAATGCGCGCAACGCTGTTGCGCACCACGCCGTCGTCGTCGAGCACGCTGCGGTACCAGTTCTGCGCATCGTCCGGCATGGGCGCATAGGCCCGCTCCCTGCTGCCGGCGATGCGGCAGCCAAAGCTCAACTGAGCCAAAGCCCTATCGAGCGCTGCGGCATCGTGCGTGGCGACGAAGAAATATTCCTTGTACATGGGTTTGGTTTGGAGCGACCATGCGCCGTCCCGCTTAAACCAGAACTCCTTTTGCATCACAAAAGCGTCCTGCATCAGCTCGTGTGGGATAATGCGGCGGACCTTTTCGCAGGTCTCGCGCTCTTTACCGTTGGGGGTGTGGACCAGATACCAGCGAACGCGGCCGTGCTGGCCTTTGGTTGCGGTGCCGCTAAAGGCACCGGGCAGCTGCTCTTGGCGCCGCATTGTCTGTTCCATCTCTCGCCCCCTTCCTTGCTCCGCGACACACGCGGATGCAGGGGCGTTAAGAACAGGCTTCTCGCTCGCAGCTAGGCGCAGTCGCAAAAGTACAGGTTTTTGTATCTTTCGACGTTGCTCATTATACGAGGAAACTGCTCGCGTTTTCCCAGATTGCACAAAATGCGCCGCGAATGGGTGTATCTCCATACGCCTCTACAAAAACCTGTACCTTTTTGCACAACAAAAAAGCCGCTCTAACCAGCGGCTTTTTTATTTTGGTAAGAAAAAAGGCGACCGCCCTATGTGGACGGTCGCCTATGTTAATTGTTGTGCAGCTTGCCTTAGGCGCGGGTCTTGATCTCCTCGAGCACCTTGGCCACAAACTCGTCAACGCTCATCTGAACGGTCTCGTTGGAGCGGTCGCGGACGGAGATGTTGCCGGCCTCGACCTCCTTCTCGCCCAGGATGAGCATGTAGGGCACGCGGTCGATGCTGCGGGCCTCGCGGATCTTGTAGCCGATCTTCTCGTCGCGGTCGTCGCAGACCACGCGGATGCCGGCCTCCTCCAGCTTGGCGCATACCTCGTGGGCGTAGTCGCGGCTCTTCTCGGAGACGGGCAGTGCCTTGACCTGCACGGGAGCCAGCCAAGTGGGGAACTTGCCCGCAAAGTGCTCAATCAGAATACCGATGAAGCGCTCGATGGAGCCAAAGCACACGCGATGCAGCATGATGGGGCGCTTCTTGGTGCCGTCGGCGTCCACGTACTCCAGGTCAAAGTTGAGCGGCATCTGGAAGTCGAGCTGAACGGTGCCGCACTGCCAGGTACGACCGAGCGAGTCCTCCAGATGGAAGTCGATCTTGGGGCCGTAGAAGGCGCCGTCGCCCTCGTTGACCTCGTAGTCCATGCCCAGCTTCTCCAGAGCGGCGCGCAGGCCCTCCTCGGCGCGAGCCCAGTCCTCGTCCGAACCCATGGAGTCCTCGGGGCGGGTAGAAAGCTCAACGTGATACTTAAAGCCAAACTTTTGGTACACGGAGTCAATGAGGTTGACCACGCCCACGATCTCGTCGGTCAGTTGGTCGGGACGCACAAACAGGTGGGCGTCGTCCTGGTTAAAGCAGCGCACGCGGAATAGGCCGTGCAGGGCGCCGCGCAGCTCGTGGCGGTGCACCAGGCCAATCTCGCCGGCACGGATGGGCAGTTCGCGATAGGAGTGCGGCTTGGAGGCGTACACCAGCACGCCGCCCGGGCAGTTCATGGGCTTAATGCAGTACTCTTCGTCGTCGATGACGGTGGAGTACATGTTGTCTTTGTAGTGGTCCCAGTGGCCCGAGGTCTTCCACAGCTGCTTGTTCATGATGAGCGGCGTAGAGATCTCCACGTAGCCGGCCTTGCGGTGAATCTCGCGCCAGTAGTCCAGCAGCGTGTTCTTAAGGATCATGCCGTTGGGCAGGAAGAACGGGAAGCCGGGGGCCTCGTCGCGCATCATAAAGAGGTCCATCTCGCGGCCGATCTTGCGGTGGTCGCGCTTCTTGGCCTCCTCCAACATGTGCATGTGCTCGTCGAGCTCTTCCTTGGTGGCAAAGGCGACGCCGTTGATGCGGGTGAGCATCTTGTTGTCCTTGTCGCCCTTCCAATAAGCGCCCGAGACGCCGGTGAGCTTAAAGGCCTTGAGCGCCTTGGTGTAGCAGATGTGGGGGCCGACGCACATGTCGATGTAGTCGCCCTGCTGGTAGAAGGTGATGCGGGCGTCGTCGTCCAGGTCGCCGATGTGCTCGACCTTGTACTTCTCGCCGCGCTCCTCCATAAGGGCGATGGCCTCGGCACGGGGCTTCTCGTACACGGAGAACTTGAGGTTCTCCTTGACGATCTTTTTCATCTCGGCCTCGATCGCGGGGAAGTCGTCCTCGCTGATCTTGACGCCCTCGGGCAGGTCGACGTCGTAATAGAAGCCGTTGTCGGTCGCGGGGCCGTAGGCAAAGTCGGCCTCAGGGTACAGGCGCTTGATGGCCTGCGCCATGATGTGCGCGGCGGAGTGGCGGATGACGTGCGTGACCTCGTCCTGCGGGAGCTCGGCCACCGAACCGTCATTGTAGAGTGCCTTCATGGGTATGTTTTCTCCTCTCGGATGCCTGGTGTACAAGTGCGGGCGCCCGGCGCTGGTATGACGCTTGGTGGGCGCGGCGTTTTTGACTTGCATCATTATAGGCAGGTTACCTTGGTATACAAGCGCCCGCCGCACCTTAATGGCACGGCGGGCGATTTTTTACGCATGCTTCATCGTGTGGGGCGGGGTGCGCGTGGGCTGCGCGTGCGGCTTGCGTGTGGCGCGCGATGCCCGTGGTGCGCCCGCGGCTTGCGGCCGGCCCGGCGATGGATGCGTTACTGGATGCGAGTTCGGCAGTAGGGGCAGACCTTCCAGTGCGCGTCGAGCGGACGATGGCAACTGGGGCACACGTTGCGAACCTGGGTGTCGCACACCGGGCACACGACAAAGTCCTTCTCGATGGGGGCGCCGCACTGCGGGCAGGTGCCGTACTGGGCAAGCTGGCGCTCGCGCAGGGCCATGTCCAGCTCCTGCTCCTCGCGATCGGACGCGTAGGAGTGCGGGCGCAGGACCAGGTAGGCGATGAGGCCCACAAACGGGATGAGGGCGATGATGCCCCATGCCACGTAGGAGCTGGCGCCGCGGCGGCGGGCGTCGATGAACACATAGACGACCGACAGCACGTACAGGGCGATGATGAAGCCGACGAAGGCATAGATGACGCCCATAAGCTGCGGTGACATGAGCTCGTTGATGTATTTGGACATTGAGGTGTACCTTTCGGAATATTTACAGCTCGGTCAAGTTTACCACGGGGTTTGTTTATATGGGACCACGGCTAGGTACGGTGCTGGCGCGGACACAAACATCTCAATCTGTAACAGGTGGGAGCGGAATCCGGGTCTAGGTGTTATGGATCGAGACGCAGGGATCCCTCCCCGACTTCAATCTCAATCTGTAACATCTTGGGCCCCAAAACCCCTCTTACTGTTACAAATCAAGACATTCAAAATCCGCCGGAAGGTTTGTCTTAATCTGTAACATCTAGAACCCAAATCCTCGTCCAACTGTTACAAATCGAGACGAAGAAAACCGTCCAGGCCAAATGTCTCAATCTGTAACAG
>JAIJJM010000298.1 GCA_022728415.1 Collinsella sp.
ACCCGCGATATTGCCATTCAGGAAGACCGCCACGAGCTGGGCAATGATATTACTCCGCGCTTTAAGGTGGAGTATGTCGACGGCTCAAAAGGCACGCCAACCAGCTACATCGCCACCTACATCGGAAAGAACCTGGACAGCCGCGCCGTGGATGGCATCGACCCGAAAACGGGCAAGCCACGCGTGGACCACGAAACCGGAAAATCAATGGCCGAGAGCGTGGAGCGCGCCATCGGCTGGGCGCGCCTTCACCGGGTCCGTCAGTTCCAGTTCTTTGGCATCCCCTCCCGTCAGGTGTGGCGTGAACTGCGCCGCCTTGCCAGCCAGATGGCACGCAACCCGGAAGGCCCGCAACGACTGAAGGACGACGCAATGGATGCGGTACTCGCTGCCGCTGATGCCGGGTGTTTTGCCTCCTACATTGAAAAACAGGGTGGCGTACTTGTTCCACGCAAAGACTACCTGATTCGCACCGCCTACGACCTCGCCGATGAGCTGAACGATTACGGCGAACAGAGCGTACAGATTTACGGGATCTGGTCACCACTCATCGGGGAATCCTCCCGTGTGTGCACGCATCCGGATAACTGGAAGCTGGTAAGACGTAAACCGGAAGCGGAAGACAGCGCCCGCGAAAATGGTTTTGACCTTCAGGGCGGCCCTGCCGCCCCTTGGACTCGTGGCAATAACTGTCCCCGTGTACAGGAAACGGACAACAACGGGACAGAACAGCCGGAGGAACGGCCAGCACCGTGGCCGCAGCTTCCTGAAGGCGTTGACGTGAATGAATGGATGCGCTCACTGAAACGGCACGAACGCCGGGCACTGATGCGTTCGCTGCGTGACAAACAGGCAAAAAACAGCAGTGATGAAATGCAGAACTGGACACAGAGCCGCAAACAGCCACAGCCTTTGCCTGATAACCACGAGTTACTCGCTAAAGAATGGCGGGAGTCTGCTGAATCTCTCGGCCTGCATATCGGTGAACAGCAGATGCAGCACCTGTTACGGGGCGGCAGTCTGTACGTTGGCGGCAGCATCATTACACCGCAGGGATTTGAAATTGTACGCAAACCGGATACCCGCCCGGACAGCCGAATCACGCAGCTCTGGCAGCGCCTGAGCCGTAATCACGGTGTAAGCAGCACGGAGATCCGCCATAACCCGGTCGCCAGCTATCTGGCACAGCTGGGGGCATCAGACCCTGAAGCCGCCACACGCCTGGCATCCACACTTCAGCAGGACCAGAACACCATGAAAACACCCGTTACCGTGCTTTCTGACATGCTGCGCGCCATCCGCGACGCAGAGCACGCACAGAGAATCAGTGAAACCACTGAACGTGCCCGCCGCAAAGCAGACCTGCTGCGGGGTGGCCTGACCAGTGGAAACAAAAAACTGACAGAAACGGGATTCACAAATCCCGTAAATGAGCAAAAAACGCGCCGCGATATATGAAGCGCACACAAAACAGGCAAAAACGGGATTTCAGAATCCCGTAAACGATTAATTAATCAACATAAGGAAAAGCGACATGAAAATTTGTATCGACGACGGCTCCACCAACATCAAGCTGGCATGGACTGAGAACAGCGAACGCCGCAACGCCATCAGCCCGAACAGCTTCAAGTCGGAATGGTCTGCGCCGTTCGGTGGCTCGCAGCCTGCGAACTACATGCTTGATGGCGTGCGCTATGGTTTTGATCCGGTCAGCGATCGCTTTGTCCAGACGACCGACACGCAATACCAGTACAGCGATGTGAATGTAATCGCCATTCACCACGCGCTGGTCAAATCAGGCATCACACCACAGGAGGTGGATGTGGTTGTCACCCTGCCACTGAGCGAGTATTTCGACACAAACGCACAGCCGGACATGGCCAACATCAACCGCAAAAAAGCGAACGTTATGCGCCCGGTGGAGTACCAGAACGGCGAAGCATTCACTATCCGTAACGTGCGGGTTATGCCTGAATCCATTCCGGCTGGCTTTAAGGCACTGGCTGACATGAGTCCGTTTGAATCCCTGCTGATTGTGGATTTAGGCGGAACCACGCTGGATGTGGCAAAGGTCCAGGGACAACTGGCAGGTATCAGCCAGGTGTTTTGCGATCCACACGTAGGCGTTTCCCTGATGGCCGATGCCGTACTGTCGGTGATGGCCACTAACGGTATGCGTACCAGTCACCATATCGCCAATACCATTATCGAACATCGCCACGATGAAGCCTGGCTGCGCCAGCACATCCACAATGACGCGCATTACGACAGCCTGATGGCGATTATTCGTGAAAAGGAAGAAACACTGAAACAACGAGTGATCCGCGCGCTGGCGGGTTTTTCGGGTTACGGGCGGGTGATGGTTGTCGGTGGCGGGGCGGAGATTGTGGCACCCGCTATCCGCGAAGCCTGCGGAGTTAATGCGACTTTCATCGCGGACGGTGTGCCACAGTTTGCTCTGGTTAATGGGCTGTACGCAATGGACAAGGAGTAAACCAATGACGACACCAACCAGACGGATAAGTTTCTATCTGAAGCCCGCCGCCGTCAAGAACGAAGGCGAAGCATGCGCCTGGCTGGACAGCCTTACACCAGAAGCCCGCAAAAGCGGCCAACGTGTGGCTTTTCTGGCCGGGCTGGCACTTCTGAAAATGAATCCGGCAGAGGCTTACCGACTGGCTGCATGGGCTGACGATGAGGCGTTATCAGTGACACAAACCAGGACAGAACACCCCGCGTCACAGCTAGTACCAACCACACAGATAACCAGTCGGATGGCCGGAAATATCAGGGCGTTATTTCCCGAATAACACAACATCAGGGCGCATCCGCCCTGATGACTTTAATCCGGGAACATAAACAAAGGGGACACAATGCAACACATTGACAGAGAAAAAGCGCAGCGACTGATTGAGCGGATGGAAGCGCTGGCGAAAGAAGAAAATGTCAACATCCAAAAAATAGCTGAATGTGGCCAGATAGTTCTTCGTCGTGAAAAAGACCTCAAACAACTGATGTCTGGCGAAACCAGCAAAACATGGACTTCAGGCGAGGAGACGATTTATTGCAGCTTCTGCAATAAATCTCAGTACGAAGTCACAAAGGTGATTGCCGGACCGTCTGTTTGCATCTGCAATGAGTGCGTGGATTTGTGCAATGAAATTATCAGGAGAGAAGTGACAGACAAAAAGGGAAAAAACGCATGAACAGAAAACAAAAACAAGAGTTGAAATACTTTTTACGTAAAGAAATTGCCAGGCTTGAAGATGCAGAATCACAATCATCAGAAATTCCGTTCGGAATGGATATCAACGACGCCCGTATGCTCCAGGCATACCGCATAGCTCAGGCTGCACTACAGGCAAAACCGTCAGATGGACTGGTTAGAGCAGTACGATTCTATGAACTGGTAAAGCGTGAGAATCCGCCAGCCGAAACCGGAGCATGGAAAGACGCTGTTGACTGGGTACTCAAAGAGGCTTGTCAGGTTGTAAACACTGGCATCAAAGGAGACCTAGCCCAGCCTGCATCAAAGCTATAGAAATGAGCCAAAACGCCCTCTTCCAGGGCGTTTATTTCAATGCACAATAGTGCACAAATTTGCACAATTTTTTTGAACGACTTTTTGCCCTTCCGGCCCGCATGGCGGCTGGATCCGTCAAGGATCCGTGCGTGCACAAAAAAACGCGTTTTTTCTGCGCGCAGGTGACGGGGGAACAGCCCGCGTTTCAGGGGGTAAATA
>JAIJJM010000299.1 GCA_022728415.1 Collinsella sp.
ATGGCCTCGGCCATCACGCTCGCGATATGCGCATGATGATGCTGAACCTCAACAAGCGGCATGTCCTGTTCCTGCGCCTGTTCGCGTGCCCACTGACTCGATAGGTAGCTGGGGTGCAAGTCGCAGGCCAGCGCGGCGGGCGTCAAGTCAAAAAGATCTTCCAAGCGTATGCGGGCGGCGCTCCAGGCATCGAAGGTCGCGCCGTTTTCGACATCGCCGATATGCTGCGACACAAAACAGGCCACATGGCCGTCGTCGCCCTCGCGCGTGAGCGCGATCGTAGCTTTTTGCTGTGGGCCGCAGGCGAGCACGCAGGGCGTGGTGCCGTCGAGCGCCGGCAGCGGCAACGGCCGAGGCGCATATCCGCGTGCGCGGCGCACGGGCATGATAGCTCCGTCAACTACGCGTACCACGGAGTCGTCGTAGCGCGATAGAATTGCGCGGTCATTACCGAGTAGCGCGTCGGCAATGCCGGCTGTAACGAGGCGTTCCCAAGCAAGGCCGTCATCAGTTTCGATAGGTTCTTCGCTCAGATTTCCGCTGGTCATGACCAGCGCGTGCATGTCATGCGACGCGGCTGCGGCAAGCAACAGATGCTGAAGCGGGGTGTAGGGGAGCATAACACCGAGCTCGGGTAGATCGTGCGCGACGGATGGCGCGAGTGTAAGGGCGTCGGGGGAATCTCCCTCGCCAACAGCATGCCGGCGCAACAGCACGATGGGGCGGATGCTACCGGTTAGCAAGCCGCGCTCGGCATCATCGACATGGCACAGGCGTTCAGTATCGGCAAGGCTGCGCACCATAACGGCAAGCGGCTTGTTACTGCGGCGTTTGCGGCGGCGCAACTCGGCTACCGCCTGCTCGTTGGAGGCGTCGCATGCCAAGTGAAATCCGCCCAGTCCCTTGATGGCGACGATGCCGCCGCCTGCCAGCAGCTCGACGCAGCGTTCGATGATGGCATCGCTGGCCTCGCGCGTGGAGCCGACGGCTGGTGTTGCGTCGACCGCCGTTGGCACAACACCGCGGTCCGCCTCGAGCCACGTAATATGCGGTCCACAATCAAAGCAGGCATCGGGCTGCGCATGAAAGCGCCGGTCAAGCGGGTCGCCATACTCTGCGGCGCACTCGGGGCACATGGGAAAGCAGTCCATCGACGTGGCCGCTCGGTCATAGGGTAGCGAGCGAATGATGGTAAAGCGCGGTCCGCAATTGGTGCAGTTGATAAAGGGATAGTGAAAGCGTCGGTCGGCGGGGTCGAACAGCTCGCGCAGACAGTCATCGCACGTGGCGATGTCGGGCGAGACGAGCGTTGTGTGGGCGGTCTGATCCTGCGACGCTACGATACGAAAGACCTGCTCATCGTCGGCGTCCCAAGCGTCGGGCTCCAGGTCTGCAACAGCGGCATGCTCAACGCGGGCCGCGGCAGGCGCGTGCTCCGACAGCGCGGCGACAAAGCCGTCGAGTGCCTCGACCGAAGCATGCGCCTCGATGTGCACGCCATCACCCGCATTGAGCACCCAGCCGCAGATGCCGTGCGCCATAGCCTCGCGATACACAAATGGCCGCATGCCAACACCCTGCACAATGCCCGTTACATGGATATGCACATGCCGCATGTGGCTCCCCCTCGTCAAAACCGACCAAAAAGGGACAGGTTTATTTTGGTCGGTAAAATTTCTAAACCTGCCAAAACAAACCTGTCCCTTTTTGGCATGTCCCTTCATGGCAGGTGCGCTGCGGAAAATCCCGTTACAGCCCCAAGCTCTGCTTGGTGGCGGCGCAGGTGAGCTCGCCGTGCTTAACGCCGCGCAGGCCCAGCAGGCGGTCGGCTAGTTCGTAGACGCGCTCGCCGCGACCCTTGAGCGCCAGGATCTCCAGGCAGTTGTGGTGGTCCAGATGCACATGCATGGTCGAGACAATCTCGTCGGTGTAGTCGTGCTGTACCTCGTCCAGACGGCGCGTCAGGTCGCCGGTGTGGTGGTCGTAAATCATGGTGAGCGAACCGATGACCTGCTCGTCGGGCGTGCGCATCTGCTCCTTGGCGATCGAGGCGCGAATCAGGTCGCGTACGGCCTCGGATCGGTTAGCCACGTCACCGCGGCGCGCGATCTGCTCGTCAAAGCGGCGCAGCAGGTCGTCGGGCGCGGTGACCGAAAAGCGGACCAGCTCGGAGCTGGAGCCGCTGCAACGGCACCCTGCGTCGCCGGTCGGTCCGTGAGGGTGCCCGTGCTCGTGTTCGCAGGCGTGCTCGTGCTCGGCCACGCTACACCAGCTTTACGGAGCCAACGGAGTTATGGTCGGCCTCGATGGCCTCCTCGTAGCCCTCGAGCGCATCGTGCGCCTCGTGCAGTGCGGACATGGCGGCCTCGAGCTTGGCGCCAATGCGCTCCATGTCAAAGTTCTCGGTCGCATGCAGCAGCTGATGGCTCCACTCGTGGGCGAGCTCAATGGTGTCGTCGACCTGCTTGACGCTCATGGCAAGCTGGCTCATGTTCATTCCGACGTCATGCATGGGAATCTCCTTTTGTGCGGTGCGATATGGTGGTTCAAATTTTACTACGCCCGCCCTGGGCGCCGTCGCATAAGAAAACGGGTGCGAGTCCGTCTGACCCGCACCCGTTCACTGGGGGCTGTCTGTGTCTACCATACTATCCGTGGTTGCATGCCTTGCGTTTGGCACTCCGGTGAGCGGTGCGAAACCGCTCATGGACGGCAGACAAGTAACAAGCGTATTACAGATGTTTCTTCAGCAGTGCCTGAAGTCTTGCCTTGGGTAAGGCGCCGACCGAGCGGTCGACCTCCTCGCCGTTCTTAAAGACGATCAGCGTGGGGATGCTCATAACGCCAAACTTCATGGCCAGGTCCTGGTTGTCGTCGACGTTGCACTTGGCCACAGCCAGCTTGCCGGCCAGCTCGTCGGCAAGCTCGTCTACGATGGGCGAGAGCGAGCGGCAGGGACCGCACCACGGTGCCCAAAAATCGACCAGCACGGGAAGGCTGCCGTTAACGACGGAATCGAAGTTCTCGGGGGTAATCTGCTTAATGTCAGCCATAGTGACCTCCATAGTGTGACGCGGCTCGGCCGCGTAAAACTCAGTACGACCGTGCTTATACCCAACGGCCCGCAATGCAACCACTCGCAGGCGGCTCTTTTATATAATGGTGGGCACGCAAACGATTGGAGAGCGCATGCCCACGTCACAAAGCCAGAAAAAAGAAGCCATCGCCCAGGCGACCGAGCAGGAGCTCGCATCGCTCGCGGGTCGTGGCGTGCGTATCGCGGGCAACGCGTGCTCGCCGATTGTGCTGGTCAAAGGTGATTTGGATGATGCCGAGCGTGCGGGCGGCGAGCTGGCTGCCGGCGCGGATGGCGCCGCGTTGCGCAAGGCGCTCGGCGCCATCGGATATGCCCCCGAGGATTTTTGCGTGCTGGCAAGCGTCGCCGGCGCGGGCGACGGAGCGGTCGCGGCGGGCGAGGCCCTGACGTGCGACCTGTTCCGCGAGGCGCTGGAGACCTTGGATCCCGAGGCGGTGCTGCTGCTGGACAACAGTGCGGCCGATGTCATGCGCGAGACCTATGCCGATATGCTTGTGGCAATTGATGACTTTGACACCGCCATGCTCAAGCCCGGCCTGGTCGCCCATGTGCAGGGGCGCCGCGTGCTGGCGCTCGACGGTTTCGAGGCGGCGCTCGCCGACAAGGCCGCCAAGCAGCGCATGTGGGC
>JAIJJM010000300.1 GCA_022728415.1 Collinsella sp.
CATCAGGCCCTCGCGACGCAGCTTTTCGGCCAACTGAGCCACCTGCTGACGCAGCAGACCCTCCCCCGCCAGCGAGAACGAGCGGGCGACAAAGCTCATGCGACCCGTAGGCTTGTAGAGATTGAAGCTGCCCTTAAAGCTCACCTGCATGCCGTCGCGCAGATCGAAGGTGCGCTTAAGGTAGGCGCCCTTCCAGATGATGCAGTCGACGGCGGCCGAGTCGTCCTTGATCTGAAAGTAGCAGTGGCCGCTTCGGGCGTTGGGACCACGGAAACCCGTGACCTCGCCCAAAACGCTCAGCTGCGGAATGGCATCGAGCGCGCCGGCGGCGATCTCCACCGCCTGGCTCACGCTGAGCTCCTTGCGCCCCTGCTCGTCCGATCCATCGAACTCGGCGGAAACGGCATTGCCGGTTAGATTCCAGCCAGCCACGCAGCCTCCTTTCGTCATCGTGCACAGAGGCTTCGGCCCTGCGCAAATTCAAGTCCAACACATAGTACAGCGCCGCGGGGACACAAATCACCGCGGCGCCCAGCGACCCAATTTGTTATCGGTTGGAGTTTCTGTTGTAGCGAGCCATCAGATAGAGCAGCTGAATAATCGAGGTGAGCGCCGCAGCCACATAGGTGAGCGCGGCGGCCGTCAGCACCTTCTTGGCACCATTGACCTGCTTGGAGCTCATACCCGACTGCTCAATATACGCCACGGCGCGCCGACTGGCATCAATCTCAACCGGCAGCGTAACCAGTTGGAACAACACGCTAAACGAGAAGAAGACCAGCGCGAGGGTCGTGAGCCCCGCGATGTTCATGAACAGGCCCATGAGCAGCACGATCGTCCAGGTGTTCTGGGTAAAGTTGACGACGGGGACCAAAGCGGTGCGTACCTTCATCATGGCATAGCCGCTTTGACGCTGGGCGGCATGGCCCGCCTCGTGGCAGGCGACGGCAACGCTTGCGACCGAGCCGCCAGAACGGTTGGCGTCTGACAGATATAGGTTGTTGTCCTGCGGGTTGTAATGGTCGGTGAGCTCGCCAGCGACACCCTTGATACCCACGGCGTTGCAGCCGTTGGCGTCGAGCATGCGGCGAGCGACCGTGGCGCCCGTGTCGCCGTCCGAGCGAACCTTGGACCAGGTTTTGTACGTCGAGTTGATATAGCTCTGCGCGGCAAGGCCAAGTACCGTGCAGACAAGAACAACCAGCAGGTACAGCGGGTCAATGCCAAAGCCGTATCCATAGTAATAAGGCATGCGAATTCCTCCGAATCGAGTTACAAGTTGGAGGCATTTTACCCATTCGACTGACCAGCAAATCAACATCAATGTTTTGGCAATGTCAGCGAAAACGGCCGAGAGCGAGCAAGGTGATGTGAAAGAGAAGCGACGCGTACTTTGGTACGCGAGCGACGATTGAACGTCAGATTGCCGCTCTCGGCCGTTTGCAGCGTCGAGCTGTTACGCGGTTTGGTAAAACCGCGTAACTATATGACTACAAAAGCTCAATTTTGCCGTCCTTCACCGTCAACCCCATATTGCCCGAGAGCAAATCGTCCAGGCGCGAGCCCACGAGCTCAAAGCGCCAGCCTTCGCGCAGGGGGCTCTGCTCGGGGTGCTCAATATAGTCAGCCAGGTCATCGCGCGAGGCAATGACCGAGGTCGCCACGCCCGAGCGCTCGGCAACCAGGCGAATGAGCGCATACATAAGGTCGGTCACGCTCTCCAGCTCCGGCGAAATCTGGTGATGTCCGCGCACCAAGAGCGGCAGGCGATCGTGCGGACAGCTCGCACCGCGCTTGATGGCCATCAACGCGCCGTCCACGTCGCGCTCTCCCAGCTGGTCGGTACCGCGGATGCTGCGGAACTCCTCAACGCGCACGGGATTGCGCTTGACGAGCGCCAGCAGCGTATCGTCGGACATGACCCACTTGCGCGGGATGTTGCGGCGCTCGGCGCGATCCTCGCGCCAAGCGGCAAGCTCGCGAGCAATGCCCAGTTGATGGCGGCTGCAGGAGTTGATGCGCTTGACCTTACGGAATGCCTCGTGACGATCGGCACGGTAGTGCGACTCGTCGGCCAGAGGACGCAACTCGTCGAGCACCCAATCCACACGGCCCAGCTCGCGCAGGCGGCTCATCATCTCGGTATAGGCAACGATCAGATACTTGACGTCGTCGATTGCGTACTCGATCTGCTTATCGGTCAGCGGGCGGCGCGACCAGTCGGTCAGCGACTCGGTCTTAGGCAACGAAACGCCGCAAAACGTCTGCACGAGCGCGCCGTAGGAAATCTGCTGGCGCTCGCCCAAAAAGGCGGCGGCGACCTGCGTGTCAAAAATCGGCCGCGGCAGCGCGCCCACGGTGTGGAGCATGACCTCCATATCCTGCGAGCAGGCGTGGAAGACCTTAGTCACGCTCTCGTCGGCCATAAGCTCGGCCAGCGGCGATAGGTCGTCGATCACCAGGGGATCGACCGCGACGCTCTCGGCAGGGGTGGCAATCTGAACCAGGCACAGGCGCGGATGGAATGTGCGCTCGCGCAAAAACTCGGTATCGACGGCAATCGCGTCAAACTCACGGGCGCGCTGGCAAAAGTCGAGCAGAGCCTGATGTGTGGAAATGTACATATCAACCCATCGAATAAGGTTAGGCCCGAAAAACACGGGTAGGATAACGGCATTGCCCTACAACTATACTCGGTTAGTCACAGAACGGGAACGTAAGTATGCGCTGCCTTATCATCCACAACCCGGCATCGGGCCCCAGCTCAGATGAGATCTACGCGTTCACGCACGCCCTCGCGCAGGGCGGCGACGAGGTCGTGATGCGTTTTATCGGCGATGGCATGGAACCCGAGGACGCCGTGGCAGACGTGCGCAAGTTTGATCGTGTGGTGATTTCGGGCGGCGACGGCACCGTCTCCAACGTGCTCGACCAAATGCGTGGATGCGGCATCCCCACGCTCGTCTTCCCCTCCGGCACGGCCTGCCTGTTCTTCAACAACATTGGCAATGCCCCCGAGGCCGCGGCGCTCGCCAAAGCCTGCCGCGTCGGCCGTACCGTCAAGGCAGACATGGGCGAGCTCTTTTGGCTCGACGAGAATGGCAGCGAAAAGCGCCACGGCTTTATTATCATCGCCGGATCGGGCTACGATGCCGAGATCATGATGAAGGCCGCCCCCACCAAAAACGACATCGGCGAGATCGCCTATTTCCTGTCGGCGCTCGCCACACCCAACCCCACGGTGGCGCACTTTACGATTGAGCATGACGGCATTGTCGAGGAGCTCGATGGCATCTGCTGCATGGCCGGCAACACCTCGGTCATTCAAAACGACATCAACCTGCTCCCCGATTGCCGCATGAACGACGGCATGGTCGACATCGCGGTCATCGAGCCCGTAAAAACCGTCCAGCTCCTGCCCACCGTGATCACCGCCGCGCTCGACCCCGCCGGCAAGGTGCTCGGCCGTCCGCAGTTCAAGATCATCCAGACCAAAGAAGCCAAGATCACCTGTACGCCGTCGCTGGGCATGCAGTTCGATGGCGAGATCATCTCCAGCAACTCGGGCGTCTTTGGTGCTCGCGCACTTCCGCAATGCCTCGACCTCATCGTCGACGAATTCTCCCCACTCGGAAAATAGGAGAACCCCATGAACGACAATCCCCTGCTCGGCTTTATCGTCATTGTTCTGGCCATGCTCGTCGGCTATGTGA
>JAIJJM010000301.1 GCA_022728415.1 Collinsella sp.
AACCCGGCAAGATCTATCCCCCGGTGGCAATCGAAAACAGCGACAGGCTCCATCTGGGTCTCTACACGACATTCCTTGTCATTGTGGACTAGCGCGGACGGCGATCGAAAGACGGTCGCCGTCCGTCTTTCGTCTTCTACCTTCTGCGTCGTAAACGACAATACTCAGCGGTATACGTGGTCAGCGCGGCTATCATAGTACCTTATCGATATCCGCACTGCCCACGTATACGCGCGGCAACCCATGCCAGACAAAGGAACGCCATGGATACTACCGATAGCGCCTATGGCGACAAACTCATCCGTCTCGACACGTTCGATACCGCCGTGGCAGTCAACCCCAGCGCCGAGGACGACGCCAAGCGTCGGTTTATGACGCTTATTCTTCAAACGACCCGTCGCAACAACGGCAACATCGGGCACGTACTGCGCGCGACCAACACGAGCGGCGAGGTCTTTGCCGTCAAGCTACTCAAGGACAACGCCATCCTTTCCGGCCAAGCCCCCGACCGCTCCGCCGAGCAATCGGCCGCGCACCTGGCCAACACCGCCGCGCTGTTCGAGGAGTACCGTCATCTGTGTACCGTCTCGCACCTGCGCGGATTTCCGCGCGTCTATGGCTACGGATCGTGCGAGGACGACCCGCTTATCCTCATGGAGTGGGTCGAGGGCACCTCGCTCAAGCAGGCGCTGCCCTTGCTTCCGCACGATGCCTCGTGCGGGCTAACCACCCAGATGGTCGCCGCCGTCGGAAACGCCGTGCTACGCGCGCTCTTGATGACCCAAGGCCTCGTGAATCCGGTCGTCCATCGCGACCTGTCGCCTGCCAATATCATGTTCCGCACCACCAGCCGAACGCTCGAGCAGCAGATTGCCGATTGCTCCTTTGACCCCTGCCTCATCGACATGGGCTCCGCGACCATGGCACTCGGCGACGACACAATCACCCGACGTGCCGACATTTGGCGCTTTGCCACGCCCGCATACGCCGCGCCCGAGATGCTCACGCAGGATATCGAAGGCATCGCGGCCCTTCGCCGTTCGCCGGCAATCGACGTCTATGCGCTTTCGAGCATTCTGTACCAGCTCTACAGCGGTCGCAAACCGTTCGATGTTAAGTCGACGGGCGCCGCGGCGACCGGCTCGTTCTACCTCATAAAGACCAAGACCAAACCGGCACCGCTCGAGCCGCGATGCAATGACGACGAGGCGCTCGTCCAGATCATCATGAATGGCATCTCGGTCGAACAGGGCGATCGCCCTACCGAGCAGCAGATGCTCGAGGTGCTCTCGACATACCTCCCCACTGCAGAATCTGAGGACCGCGAGGGCGCAGGAGACGAGGCCGCGATTGATATCGATTCTGGCACGCACCTTAAGGTCGACGTCGCCGGCGAGCGCGCACGAGAGATCCTGGAGCAGGCCCGTCACGATGCCATGACCCGCCGTCGCTTTATTATCGGCGGCGTCGTCGCAGCCGTTGCGGGGCTCGGCGTCATTGGCGCGGCGACCCGTGGCTTTGGCATCCCCGACTACCTCGATGGCATCCGCAGCTCTCTTGACGACTACACCTGGGCTCAGCTGCAGGAGATTTCGCTCAAGATTAAGGCCGCCGGGACCCGTAGCGAGGCACGCGAGATTGCCAAGCGCTACCACCTGCTCGATGCCGATGGGCATATCCCCTATCCGTGCACCAAGCGCGTGAGGCTCACCAACGGGCTGCACGTCGGCGCGCAGCTTGTGGGCATCCGTCACGACGAGCTTCTGGACGGGACGGGCAAGGCCGGACTGACGTTTATGTTCGATGCCGGCATTGCCGAGCGCGATGCTGCGGCTGAACCGCCGAGCGCCGGCTGGGCAGATTGCGAGCTACGGGAATGGCTCGACAGCGACGGCCTTAAGCTGCTGCCCAACGAGTTGCGCGCGCTCATCAAGTCTGTCAAAAAGATCTCGAATAACGTTGGCGCCGCCAGAAGCGCATCGTGTCTGAGCGAGTTGTCCGCAACCCTTTGGCTGCCCGCCATGGTCGAGCTGTGTGGAACGCAACCGCCCGATTCGTTTGCCGAGGACTATCACTTTTTGGCCGACATCTACAACGGCGAGGGCAAGGAGTACCAACTCTTCCGCGAGCTCAAGGTAAGTCCGTATTCCACGAACGAGACGTTGGTTCGCCAGTGGAAGGGCAAGGACACCTGTTGGTGGGAACGAACGGCGAGTCCCGACACATCGGAGAGCGAAGGCACACTCTATTTGAATCGCGTGGGACACGACGGCGACGTCTTTACGTACGCAACGCCTGCGGACAGCCCCAAGAAGCGAACCTGCGTGATCCCCGGGTTCTGCATCTAGGGAGCGGGCGTCTTGCCGTGACGGGACCCCCTCCCCGGCAATTGTCTCGATCTGTAACACTAGCTCGGCAGATACAGGTCTAGATGTTACAGAACGAGACAAACCCCAACCCCGCGAGACAACATCTCAATCTGTAACAGTAAGGGGTTAAAAACCGGCCCAGATGTTACAGATCAAGACATTTGAGTTGACCGCGGACGGTTTGTCTCGATCTGTAACAGTTAGAGGTCATATTTGGTGCTAGATGTTACAGATCGAGACATTAAGTTTTTTTCCGAAGGTTCGTCTCAATCTGTAACACCTGGAGTCCAAAAACCGGTCTTGCTGTTACAGATTGAGACAAACCAAAACCTCACAATACAAAATCTCGATCTGTAACAGTTAGAGGTCATTTTCCCCGCTAGATGTTACAGATTGAGATGAATGGCTGGACAGCGATAGCCCGGCAGTCAGTCTCCTTCTGTAGCGAAATGTCATACATTTCTTTCTGCACTTGACACCCCCAGGGGGTATGGGTGTATAGTATCGGCAGATTAACAAGTCCAACACCGAACTACAGAAAGGAGAAGCCATGGCTCAAGATAAGTTTGACGTGGGCGGCATGACGTGCGCCGCTTGCCAGGCGCATGTGGACCGCGCCGTCAGCAAGCTCGACGGCGTCCAAAGCGTCGCCGTCAACCTGCTCGCCGGTTCCATGATGGTCGACTATGACCCCACACAGGTCTCCCCCGACGACATCTGCACCGCCGTCGACCGCGCGGGCTATTCGGCCTCGCCCGTCAGTACGGGCACCGATGCCGCCAACTCAAACGGCAGCGCGCAAGCCAGGTCCGGCGCCGCCCATATGGAGTCACCGACCAAAAAGCTGGAGGCCACCGCCTCCGCCATGCGCACCCGTCTCATCATCTCGATCATCTTCCTCATCCCGCTGTTCTACATAGGAATGGGGCACATGCTCGGCTGGCCGCTGCCCGGCGTCTTCACCGACCACACCCACAGCATGACGTTGGCGCTCACCGAGCTCGTCTTGCTCATCCCCATCGTCTACGTCAACGACGCGTACTTTATCAACGGCTTCAAGTCGCTCGTGCACGGCGCACCCACCATGGACGCGCTCATCGCCGTGGGCGCCACCGCTTCCATTGCCTGGTCGCTCTACGCCATGTTCATCATGGCCGACCAGCTAGCCACAGGTCAGATCCACGAGGCCATGATGACGGGCATGGACAACCTGTACTTTGAGAGCGCCGGCACGATTCTATCGCTCGTCACCGTGGGCAAATACCTCGAGACGCGCAGCAAATCCAAGACCGGCGGCGCCATCGAGGCGCTCATCGACCTGGCGCCCAAGACCGCGAC
>JAIJJM010000302.1 GCA_022728415.1 Collinsella sp.
TCAAGATCACGCCGGTCGACATGTTCCCCCACACCGACCACACCGAGACGGTAGCGGTCCTCGAGCGCCGCTAATCCACCCCGGTAGATTTTTGGGACATGCCTTAAAATCTACCTTCACCATCGCCAGCAAATAGTAGATTTTAAGGCATGTCCCAAAAATCTACCGGCACAAGAAAGGGGTGGCCCGTCTGGACCGCCCCCCTCTTTTCGTTGGACATATGAGTCTCGTTACATCCCCTTGCGCAGGTCACACACGCCGGCTGCCGCCATCTCGCGCAGCAGCGTCTCGCGGTCGCGCGTCACGATCAGGTCCAGTGGGAAGTGAATCTCGTCGAGCATCTTGCGCGCCTGGTCGAGTTTGCCAATGGCCATACCAATGTGCGCGTCGGTCGAGACACCGATCCCCACGCCCAGCTCGGCGCAACGCTCGGCAATCTTGCGGCACACGCTCCAATGCTCGGCATCCGTGCCATGCTCAAGACTGTGGTTGTTGATCTCAATGATCTTGTGCTTGGCCTTGGCCGCCAACAGCACCTCATCGATATCGAACGGCACGCCCGAACGACCCGTATGCCCAAGCATGAACACCTTGGGGTGCTCCAGGGCATTGATGTACATCTGGGTCGTTTGAGCCAGCGTCGCGCCCTCGGCAAACTGCGGATTATGTACGCTTGCCACCAAATAATCCAAATTGCGCGTCACCAATTCGAACAGCGAATGCTGGTGACTGTACGAATCGCCGGCAATATCGAGCGAAACGGGAATGTCCTCGCCAAACAAGCTTCCGTCCAGCGAAACGATATCGGCCTCGGCGCCGCGAAGCACCAGCACGCCACTCCAAATGCGCGGCCAGATACCCTGGTTAATAAAGAACTGGAAACTGCGCAGGTCATTGGGACAAGGCGTAACCATCGAGCTTAAATGATCAGCGGAACCGAGCACCTGCAGGCCGCGCTCTGCCGCCCAATATATGTTCTCCTCGATGGTTGAATACGCATGCGCAGAGAACATCGTATGAGTATGGATATCACAAGAAAGCAGGTAGGGCATCGGGTCTCCTTATCCGGTATGGCCGTCGCGCATATTCATTGTACGCACAGCATTCGATGGTCGTAAAACCGCTCCATTCCAACGACACAACGTCCATGGCAACGGGGCCTGGCTTAAAACCAAACCCCGTTTCACGTAAAACATTGTAAGCAGAGCGCTTTACTTTGGACGATATTCGTCGGCCAGCCGCTTCCAGGCGGGCAGCGAGTTGACGATGGTCTCGTAACTCACGCAGTAGCCCAAGCGGAACCAACCCGACATACCAAAACTGTCCGAGGGAACCGCAAGCAGCTCATACTTCTTTGCGCGCTCGCAAAACGCATTCGCATCGGGCTCGAGCGCCTTCACCCACAGGTAGAACGCGCCGTCCGGCTCAACGTAGGTATAGCCGTAGTCCGCCAAGGCGTCGATGAGCGCCGTGCGGTTGCGAGCATAGGCCTCGACATCACTCGGCTCATCGATGCAATCGATAATCACGCGCTGGAAGAGCGCCGGTGCACACACGAAGCCCAGCGTGCGGGCGGCACCGGCGACGGCGGGCATCAGACGCGCAGCCTGCGGATTGGTGTTGGGAACCAAGATCCACCCAATGCGCTCGCCCGGTAGCGAAAGCGACTTAGAATACGAGTAGCACACGATGGTGTGCTCGTAGATCGAAGGCACCCACGGCACCTCGGCGCCATAGACAATCTCGCGATACGGCTCATCCGAGATAAGCATGATCGGGTTCTCGGGATCGCGCTTGGCGTTGACCTCGCGTAAAACACTGGCCAGTCGCGTCAGGGTATCGCGCGTATACACGGCACCGGTCGGGTTGTTGGGTGAGTCGATGATGACAGCTGCCGTCTTGTCGGTAATCGCCTTGAGCACGTTATCCACGCTCAGCTGGAACGTATCTTCATCGGCGAGCGCCTCGACACACGTACAGCCGGCCTTCTCAATCCACACGCGATACTCCGGGAAGTACGGGGCGATAACAATGACCTCGTCACCCGGGTTCGTAACGGCATTGAGCGTGCAGGTGAGCGAAGCCGCCGCGCCCACGGTCATAAAGATATCCTTGCCCTCATAGTTCGTACCGAAGCGACGGTTGAGCGACTCAGCCACGGCGGTACGGCACTGTGGCAGGCCCGGTGCGGGCGTGTATCCGTGCAGCTGTTCGCTCGGCAGCTCCAGGGCCTTCTTAATGGACTCAGCCACAGCAGCGGGCGCCGGAACACTCGGGTTGCCCAGCGAGAAATCGAACACGTTTTCCGCGCCGATTTGCGCCTTACGCTCAAGGCCATAGCTAAAAATCTCGCGGATGATGGAGCTTTCCGCACCGCGAGCATACATGGTTTCGTTGATCATCTGTTCCCCTTTCGCATAGGCGGTATTGTACGCTTTAGTTGAGCAAAGCGCCGCAGCAATGTTGATTGGGGACAGACTTAAATGCGTGAAAACACTCATTTAAGTCTGTCCCCAATCAACAGATGGCCCCATATCGCTCAAAAGAAAAAGCCTCCGCAGGTTTCCCCGCAGAGGCTTTCGCCACAAAGGCTATTTGTCGGTGTCGGCACCGGCATTGGCGGCACAGTCATCGCCGGCATCATCGGATGCGGCTTCTGCATCCTCCCGCATGGCCGCCTGCGCAAAGGCCGCGGCATCAGCCGCCAGCTCCTCCTCGCTCATACGAGGCGCACGCTTCTTGGTCGGCATACCGGCCGCCTTGGCATTGCGCTCCTCCTTGGCCGCCAGGATATCGCCCTCGCGCTCAAGGTAGGCATCCCACTCGTTGTCGAGCAGGGCGTTCACGGCGTCGCCTTCGACGGTCTCGCGCTCAAGCAGCACCTTCGCCATCAGATCGAGCTGATCGCGACGGGCATCCAGGATCTCGACCGCACGACGATGGGCCTCACGCATAATACGCTGGACCTCGATATCGATGCGACGCGCCGTCTCCTCAGAGTAGTCCTGATGATCGGCGTAATCGCGGCCCAGGAACACCTGATGCTGCGCCTCGCCAAACACCTGCGTTCCAAGCTCCTCACTCATGCCCAGACGCGTGACCATCTCGCGCGCCATCTTGGTCGCGCGCTCCAGATCGTTGCTCGCGCCCGACGTGATGTCGTCGCACATGAGTTCCTCGGCAACGCGACCGCCCAAGAACACGGCAAGCTCGTCGAGCATCTCGTTCTTGGTCTTAAGGAAGTGGTCCTCCTGCGGAAGCTGCAGCGTGTAGCCCAGCGCCTGGCCGCGGCTGACGATCGAGATCTTGTGAACCGGATCGGAATGCTCCAGGATGTGGCCCACCAGGGCGTGACCGCTCTCGTGGTAGGCAATCGTGGTGCGTTCGGCTTCGGTCATCACGCGACCCTTGCGCTGCGGACCGGCAATCACGCGCTCCATCGACTCCTCGACCTCGTCCATCGAGATCACAGAACGATGGCGGCGGGCAGCCAGCAGCGCAGACTCGTTGAGCAGATTTGCCAGATCGGCGCCGGTGAAGCCAACGGTCATCTGGGCGAGCTTCTCAAACTTTACGTCCTCGTCCATCGGCTTGTTCTCGGCATGCACGCGCAAGATCTGCTCGCGGCCCTTCACATCCGGACGGTCGACCGTAACCTGACGGTCAAAACGACCGGGGCGCAGCAATGCCGG
>JAIJJM010000303.1 GCA_022728415.1 Collinsella sp.
CGAGGCCGCCAACGCCGCCGTGATCGAGGCCGCCCTCAACGGCCTGGGCAAACCCGGCATGGGATGCACGGCCACCTGCGCCTACATCGAAAACGACACGCTCGCCATCGCCCACGTGGGCGACTCGCGCGCCTACCTGCTCCACGAGGGCACGCTCATCCGCGTGACCCGCGACCACTCCTACGTGGAGGAGCTCGTGGATGCCGGCGAGATTACGGCCGACGAGGCCCGTGTCCACCCCAACCGCTCGGTCATCACCCGCGCGCTGGGCTCGGATCCCGCCATGTATGCCGACCACTTTACCCTGCACATCGAGGAAGGCGACCGCCTGATTCTGTGCTCCGACGGTCTTTCGAGCATGATTCCCGATAGCGATATCGAAAACATCGCTACGCAGTCCTCGACCGCACAGATCTGTGTCGACAACTTGGTGGACGCGGCGCTCGCCGCCGGCGGCCACGACAATGTGACCGTGGTGGTCGTCGACCTGGTCGACGACGGCGTCGTGCGCGAGGCAAAACGCCTCCGACGCCGCAATGTCACCATCGCCGCCGTCTTGGCCCTTGTCTTTGTGCTGGTAGCAGGCATCTGGGCATACACGGGCGTCACCGGCTCCTATTACTTGGGAACCTACCACGGCAATGTCGCCGTCTGGCGCGGCCTGCCCGGCAAGACGCTCGGGGTCGAGCTCCACTGGCTCGAGAGCGAAACCAGCATCAAGCTGTCCGACCTGCCCGAAGACACGCAAAACCGCCTGAAGGCAGGCATTCCGCAAACGAGTGTCGACGATGCGCAGGACACCATTTCCAAGTACCGCCATCAGATTGACGAGGAGCAGACCCGTCAGGTGATTGACGCGCAAACGATTCGCGACAACACCGATCAGAAATCCACCTCCGAGTCAGATTCCGAGAAAACCGCCGAACAGTCAGCCGAGGCCGAAGCCTCCGATAAGAATTAGAAAGGGAGTGCCGCTTATGAGTCGCCGCAACACCGAACTGCTCTTGCTCATCGCCTCGGCGTTCCCCGTCATCCTGCTCTATGCGATGTACGTGCTCACCGCGGGTGCCACGATTTCCTTTGAGACGCTCGCCGTGCCGATCGGCCTGTTCGCCGCCTTCGCCGCGGCGCATATCGCCGTGCGCATCCTGGCGCCCGGCGCCGACCCCGCCATCCTGCCCATCGTCTTTGTGCTCTCGGGCATCGGCATCACATTCGTGACGCGCCTGGCCCCCGACCTCGCCATCTCGCAGCTCATCATCTTGTTTGTCTCGGTGGCGCTCATGGTGGGAACGCTCGCACTGGTCAAGAACCTCGACGTGGTCATGCGCTACAAGTACACCTTTGGCATTATCGGCATCATTCTGCTGATGCTGCCGATCTTTATCGGCACCACGATCTCGGGCTCCAAGCTGTGGATTCGCATCGCGGGCTTCACCATCCAGCCCGGCGAGTTCGCCAAAGTCTTCATCGTCCTGTTCCTGGCAGGCTATCTGGCCGAGAACCGCGAGCTGCTCTCCATCTCCAACCGCAAGATCCTGGGCCTCAAGATTCCGCGCTTCCGCCTGCTGTTACCGCTGTTTGCCGTGTGGGGCGTGTGCCTGCTCATCGTCGTCTTCGAACGCGACCTGGGCTCGGCCGTCCTGTTCTACACCATCTTTTTGCTGATGCTCTATGTTGCCACGGGACGCCTTTCGTACGTCATCATCGGCCTTGCACTGCTAGCCGTTGGGGCCGTGGGCGCCTACAGGTTCCTGTCGCACGTGCAGGTGCGTTTCCAGGTCTGGGCCGATCCGTTTAAGGACGCCCAGGGCCAGGGCTACCAGATCGTACAGTCACTTTACTCGCTGGCCGACGGCGGTCTGGCCGGCGTCGGCATTGGCAACGGCATGGCAAACAACATCCCCGTCGTCGAGTCCGACTTTATCTTCTCGGCCATCGGCGAGGAAATGGGCCTTTTGGGCGGCGGCGCCGTGCTCATCCTATTTATGCTTTTTGCCGTGCGCGGCCTCACCACGGCCGCCCGCGCCAAGTCCGACCTTGCCGCCTTTAGCGCGACCGGCCTTACGGCGGCCATCAGCTTCCAGGCATTCTTAATCGTTGGCGGCGTAACCCGCCTGATCCCGCTGACCGGCGTCACCCTGCCCTTTATGAGCCAGGGCGGCTCCTCGCTGCTGGCGAGCTTTATTATCGTCGCGCTGCTGCTGCGCGCCGGCGACGAGGCGACCGGACGCGAAGCCGAGCTCACCGGCACCGGCACCATGGCCGCCATCACCGATGACCAGGTCGCATCCGCCGCTGCCCCGACCGGTACGCGTTTTGCCAACGCACCTTCCTACAGCCACGGCAACCGCTCCGCGGGTTCTCGCATGCGTCGTCGCCTGCTCGACACGCCCGAGTCCGGCGTGCTCGGCCGCGTGGCACTTGCCAACCGTCTGACTCGTGCCGTGCTTGCCTTCACGGCGCTGTTCGCCATCCTTATCGGCAACCTCACCTATGTCCAGGTCATCAAGGCGAAGGACTACCAGGACATGCCGACCAACAACCACACCATCGCCCGCTCCAAGTACATCCAGCGTGGCTCCATCATCACGTCCGACGGTGTGACACTAGCCGAGTCGCTGCAGCAGGAGGACGGCACCTACGCCCGTTCCTACCCCAACGGCAACATGGCCGCGCACGTGGTGGGCTACGTGAGCCAGCAGTACGGCACCGCCGGAATCGAGAGCGTCATGAACGACACGCTCACCGGCTCCAAGGATTACTCCAGCTGGAACAACGCCATCGCATCGCTCGCGGGCCAGACCCAGCCGGGCAACACCGTCAAGCTCACGATCGACTCGCGCATCCAGACGGCTGCCGAGCAGGCGCTCAAGGGCTTTAAGGGCGCCGTCGTCGTCATGGACCCGCGTACCGGTGCGGTCCTTGCATGCGCCAGCTCGCCTACCTACGACAACACCAACATCGACGCCCTACTGCAGGCGGGCGGCGGTGAGGACGGCTCCTTGTACGACCGCGCCATGGACGCACTGTACACCCCGGGCTCCACGTTTAAGGTCGTCACGCTTGCCGCGGCGCTCGAGACCGGCACTGCCACGCTTTCGAGCACCTACCAGGCGCCCGGCTCCATGGATATCGGCAACGCGCCGGTCACCAACTACGACAACGAGAGCTACGGTACCATCAGCCTGCAGCAGGCCTTCGCCGTGTCGTCCAACGTCGTCTTTGGCCAGGTGGCCAACGAGGTCGGCCCCAGCTCGCTGGTACAGTTTGCCAACGCCTTTGGCTATGGGCAAAAGCTGGGCCAGGACCTTACCTCCGCCGCCTCCATCATGGCCGACCCGTCGCTCATGACCGAGTGGGAGACCGCTTGGGCAGGCGCCGGCCAGCCCGTCGGCATGGACCATACGCCCGGGCCGCAGACCACGGTCATGCAAAACGCCGTGATTGCCGCGGCCATCGCCAACAGCGGCGTGGTCATGGATCCGTTCTTTGTATCCCAGGTGCTCGCCCCGGACGGAACCGTGGTTAAGACCACGCAGTCCCGTTCGCTGGGCCAGGCCGTCAGCTCGGCCACGGCTGACCAGGTCAAGCAGGCCATGCTCGCCGTCGTCCAGTCCGGCACCGGTACCGATGCCCAGATTCCGGGCGTCAAGGTCGCCGGCAAGACCGGCTCGCCCGAGAC
>JAIJJM010000304.1 GCA_022728415.1 Collinsella sp.
GCATGCTTGCTGCAACAACATAATTCAATATTGAAGGAATGTGGCAGTGTCTGAGCCGCATCAGCTTTTCACAGGCGATCCTGCCTGAACCGCTGGGGGGAACAGCCCTTGTGCCTGCGAAACGCCTCGGTGAACGCTCCCGCTTTACTGTAACCGACTTCCCTGCCGACCTCGGCGATGGGCAGCGCCGTTTCAGTGAGAAGCCTTTCGGCTTCCCTCATCCTCTCCCTCGCCACGTAGGACGCCGGAGGAAGGCCTGTCGCCTTCTTGAAGAGCCGTTTCATCTTCGTCTGGCCCATATACAGTTCGGACGCGAGCCGCGTGCACGACAAATCGCCGCCAAGGTTCCGAGCGATATACGCGCACGCCCAGTCGACTGCCGCAAGGTCCTCGTCGGTCATTCTGGGCCTGCCGCCATTCGGCCGGGCTGCGCACTCCATCACGAGGGCGATGGATTCGGAGATAACCCCTTCGTAAAACAGATCCGCCGCGATCCCCCCGCCTTGATATGAACGCGCCTTGCGAAGCAAGTCGACAAGCCCCGGAAGGTCGCGCCGCCCGTCTACGCCCGCAAACGCCTTGCGGACGTCTTCTATTTCGCCGAAGCGACTCTGCAGATAATCCCGATAATAATCTGGCGAGATGGTGATCGACGACGCCGCGGCAACGGAACCTTCCGAGAACCGCGCTTCGTACTCCTCGTTTTCCCCGCCGAGATACACCGTGATGGCGCCCGGGGCGAGCGGAGCCCCTCGACGCTGCGCGACGCCCGAAACCTCGTCATAGCAGCCCAAGCACAGGTGCTCGGTGCATCGATAGCGTATGGTCCACTCCCTTGCGAAGCTCATCCTGAACGCGTTCACAGCGAAGAGGTTGTCCCGAAAGTACGCCCAGTACTCCCCGGACCCCATGTCGCTTTCGAGAACCCTCAAAGTGCCCGCAGGACCGTAGTTGCCGACATCGCGGGCAGGCACGAGGTGCCATTTCTTGAACGCCTCTTCGTAAAGGTCGCGTTCTATGCTTTCCATCTGACTCTCTTTCGCCTCGTTTCAATGCGGCGTTCCCCGATTCGTCCCTTTCATTCCGTATCGGGTCCCGCTTTTGCTTTCGCGAAGACTGGAACCCTGACTATTCGTCCATTATAGCCAAGAGTTAAAAATGGCTAACTAGACAGGGAACATAAGGAGGAATCGGATGACGCAAGACGCTCCAACCCCGAAAAGCAACAGGTGGACCACGCGCGACGTGCTGACGTTCGTCGTGTTCAACCTGATCATCATGGCGGTGACCATCGTGGCGAAGATGATCGAGGACATGGTCCTGGCGCCCCAGAACACGTTTTTCGTGGGGTCGTGGCTATTTCCGCTGCTTGCCACGCCGTTCTACGTGGCGATGGCGGACCGCGTCGGCAAGCGAGGCGTGTTGGCGGGCTCGACGCTGGTATTCGGGCTGCTCTACACGTTCATGGGAGGGCTCTACTGCGCTCCCGTCGCCGTCGCGGGCGCCCTTATCGGAGAGCTCGTCATGTGGGGGAAGGATTCCTACCACGACATAAAGCGCGTCGTAGGTGGCTACATCGTGTACTGGATGACGTTCGGGTTCTACGGGATTATGCCGTATCTGCTGTTCAGGGACGCCTATATGGAGCAGTTGGGAACCTACTACGACGCGGCTGACGTGGCGGCTATGGTGGCCCAGTACACCGAGCTGCCGTGGATCCTGCTCATGATGGCGATGTTCGCTACGGGCACGATCGTCGGAGGGCTCATCGGGTCGAAGTTCCTGAAGAAACACGTGCGCAAGGCGAAGATCGCCTAACCATGGAAAAGTGCGACATCAAAACTGGGGTGTTCGGCCTCGACCCGCGCACGCACCTGTTGTCGTTTCTCGTTGTCGGCACCGCCGCGATGTTGGTGACCGGCCTTTTGGAGACGGCGCTGCTGCAGCTGCTCGCCGCGGCGTACCTCGCGGCGAACGGGAGGTCGCGCCTTTCGCTCAAGATGTGCGCGAGCTTCACCGTTGTGTGCGGGCTGAGCTTCCTCCCGCTCTCCGGACTGTACGGGGCGCTGTTCGTGAGTTTCCTTCACATGATCCCGCCGTTCACGGCGGGCTGCGCGCTTTTCACGCTGTCGCCCTCGGCGATCATGTGCGCGCTCGACCGTTGGAAGCTGCCCCAGCGGGTTCTCGTGGGCGTGTGCATGGTGTTCAGGTTCGCCTCCGTCCTCTCGTTCGAAGCTCGCTCCATCGTGCGCGGCATCCGAATGCGGGGCATCTTCCCTCGCGCGTTCGACATCGTCCGTCACCCGGGGTTGGCGTACGAATGCGTCTACACGCCGCTCGTCATGCGCTCGCTCAGGCTTTCGAGCGAGCTTGCCGCCTCCGCCGAGCTGCGCGGCATCGAAATCGGCCGGGGACGGACTTCGGTCTACCACGTGGGCTTCACTTGGAGGGATGCCGTGTGCTCGACCGTTGTCGCGGTCATATGCGCGGGAATCGACGGAACGGGGGTGATTTTGTGACAGGCGAATTCGAATCATCCAATGCGCTCAAGGAAAGCCCCGTATGCGGCAAGCCTGCGGAGGAGGTGCCCGCCCTCGCGTTTTGCGACGTCTCGTTTCGCTATGTGGATGAGGCAGAACAAGAGGATTCGGCATCTGCTGACGATGCGGGAGGAAGCAGGGTCGAGGACGTGTCCTTCGAGGTGCGCACCGGCTCCTGCACAGTTCTGTGCGGAAGGTCGGGCGACGGCAAGTCGACCGTGTTGCGATTAGCAGATGGGTTGGCAGGGACGTTCTTCCCTGGAGTGCGTAGGGGTTCCGTTCTGGTGAGCGGCACGGAGGTCCTTTCGCTTTCCGCTCGCGGGAGGACCGAGGCCATGGGTGTGGTCATGCAGGATCCCCGCAGCCAGTTCTTCATGGGGACGGTCGGCGACGAGATCGCCTTCTCGCTGGAAAACCTCGGGGTCGACTCTGCTGTGACCGTTGAACATGTGCATGAGGCGGCGCGGCTGTGCGGGGTTGAAGGTTTACTTGCTGAGAAGCTTACCGAACTGTCCAGCGGTCAGAAACAACGCGTCGCAATCGCAGCCGCTATTGCGTGTCGCCCGTCGTTTCTCGTGCTCGATGAGCCGACCTCCAACTTGGACGCGGAGGGCGCAGACGCGCTCGTGAGCATCCTTGTCCAGCTCAAGCAGCGCGGCGTGGCGATTCTGGTGTCGGAGCATAGGCTCCGCAAGCTTCTGCCCGTCGCCGACGAATTCCTTTGTATGAGAAATGGCAAGGTCGCGGCGCGGTGGAGCACGAAAGAATTCGCTGCGCTTCCAGACAAGGAAGCTGATGCATTTGGGTTGCGTCATCCCGATATCACCATCGCGCGCGATTCGAATACACGACCTGAGGAATCACTTGATTCCCACTGCGGTTCCACCTCATGGCGTATGGAGGACGTGACGTATCTCTACCGCTCGACAGGCCGTGGCATTCGAGCCGTGACGGCGGAGTTTCCCTGCGGTGCCGTGACGGTGGTATGCGGGGGGAACGGTTCGGGCAAGACAACGCTTGCGAAGGTTCTCGTCGGGGCGTCCCGCCCGCAGAAAGGTCTGATAACCAGGGGCGGCAAAGCGCTCTCACCGCGGGAGCGGAGGCACCTGAGCTATTTCGTGATGCAGGACGCCGACTATCAAC
>JAIJJM010000305.1 GCA_022728415.1 Collinsella sp.
GGGGGGGGATGGCGTGTCGGGTGGAAGACGTCCCTCGGCGCCGTTCCGTGTTATTCTGCCTTCCGTAGCGGGAAAACCAAGTCGATCCGTCCGGAGGGAGGCGCGCATGCCGGCATCGTCGAAGACCATCGTCCGCGGTTGGGGAGCCGTCCTGGGCCTGGAGGACGTCCGGAAGGCCTACGACGCGCGCCGCCGGGCGTCGTTCAGGGGAAGGCTGCTGTCCGTCGTGTCCGTCGCGCTCGTCGTATCGGGGCTGGTGGTAGTGTCCGTGCCGGTCATGCTGCAGTCGCGGTCCGCCGGGGAACAGTCCGCCACGTCCGGCCGTCTGGAGGAGACGGTCGCGGGCTGGCCGTATCCGCGGGCGGAGAACGAATTGAAGGAGGCGCGCGCGTACAACCGCAACCTCGCCTCGCACGGACAGTACGTCCTCGGCGAGGCCAACGACCCGTTCACGCAGACGAGGGGTTCCGTCTCCGACAAGAGATACCTCTCCATGCTTGACGCTGGCGAGGGCGTCATGGGGTCGGTCGACATCCCGAGGATCGGGGTCGACCTGCCCATCTACCACGGCACGTCCGAATCCACGCTCGAGCTCGGGGCGGGCCACCTGTACGGCAGTAGCCTGCCCGTCGGAGGCAAGGGCACGCACGCGGTCATCACCGGGCACAGGGGTCTGATCAAGGCATTGATGTTCACCAGGCTCGACGAGCTCAAGAAGGGCGATTCCTTCTACATCAAGGTGATGGGCGAGACCCTGGGCTACAAGGTCGACCGCGTCAGCGTGATCGAGCCGTCCGACGTGTCGAAACTCAAAATCGTCGAGGACGAGGACCGTGTCACCCTGATGACATGTACGCCGTACGGGGTGAACACGCACCGTCTGCTCGTGTCCGGACTGCGCGCCGCGATCCCGGACGCGATCCCGGACGAGTCACAGGTCGTCGACCCGCGTCCGGTCCCTCTGTCCGTGGTGGCGGCCTACGTGCTCGCGGCGTTGTGCGTGCCGCTGTTGTTCGCGAGGGATCCCGATCCGCGGCGTCATAGTTCGGGCGTGAAATCCGATTCCGTCCCTGGGAGGAAACACTGATGAGAATGACAGGAAACGGAAAACCACCGGGGGGGGGTATAGGTTCCTCCTGGCCATGATGGTCGCCCTCGCCATGGTGCTCGCGTTGTCGGTGGCCGGCACCGCGAGCGGTGAGGACATGCCGGCCGGCACGTCCGCGGCGGAGACAGCGGTGAAGTCCGCCGGCAAGACGGGCGGGATCACGTTCCCCGCCGGCTCGTACATCGTCGACATGGGCGACACCTTTTCTGACGACGCCCAGCTCAAACCATACGGCCTCATCTACGATCTCGTCCTCAACGCCAAGGTCCCGGTGTACTGGGTCATCAACGGGAGCAAGACCAGCCAGACCGGCGTGGACCTCACCTACAACGGCGGGAACTACATCTCCGGCCCGTTCGTCATATCCGGCGACGACGTCGATTACAACGTCAGGTCGATGCTGTTCAAGTGGCGCGGCTACGGCGTGCGCATCGATGGACCCACCGACGCCGCTGTCACGGTTGCCGACAGCCGGAAGATCTCCTCGGTCCCCCGCGTCGTGCTCGACAAGCAGAACGGCAAGATAGCCAAAGGCTACCTCGTCAAGTCCGGCATCCTGCAGAACGAGAATGCCACCGATGACCGCGTCTACAAAGAAAAAGCGACTCCGGCGGACCTGGACTCCTCCTGCGACGACATCTACGTCATGCCGCACGCCGAACCGACCACCGCGACGCATGGCCCCCTCGCCTCCTTCAACAAGGGCGGCGGCTACATCTGGGCCGGATGCCACGCCGTCTCCTATCTCGAAAGCGACGACAGCAAAAAAGGCGTGACCGATGGTTCCATGTTCTTCCTGTCCACCAACGGCCTGCTCATCGGAGACAAGCATAAAGGAGCGTCGGGCAAAAGCGGCGACTACCGGGTGACGGGCGCCGCGTCGGACCCGATCATGCAGTTCGTCGGGAACACGTTCGCCGCGCACGCCAACGGAGCGGAAGAGATCTACATGCCCGCCCCCGACAGCGGGTGGCGCAGCACCACCAGGGTGCTGGAGACCGACCCGAACCAGCAGGACGTCCTCAACGGTAAGTCTCCCGGCTCGGCCGTGTTCATGGCCGTGGGCCCCGGATACGGCGACTACGGCAACGGCATGGTCATGTACGAGGCCGGACACGAATTCGAAACAAATAAAGACCATAGCGCAAGCCGCAACGCCATACGAGCG
The DNA here is from genome assembly GCA_022728415.1 of Collinsella sp. Next base: position 2,277 of record JAIJJM010000305.1, read on the forward strand.
TTCCTGAACTTTCTCATCCTGTCCGGAGTGGAGAAAAGCCTCGACGTGAAGGCCACGATCCCGTCCGACGCCACGGCCGGATCGACCGTGCAGGCTTCCGTGACCGTCACCAAAGGCACGCCGCCATACACGTACCAGTGGCAATCCGACTGCAACGCGTCGTTCTCCGACCCGACCGGATCGGCCACTTCCATCACGTTCCCGAACGAAGGCCCATGCCATGTGAAGGTCACGGTCAAAGACCAATGCGGCCGCGCCACGTTCGACACCCGGCTGGTCGACGTCAAGACCCGCAAGGGAACCGTCTCATGGCGCAAGACCGACACCGAAAACAATCCGCTGGCCGGATCCTCCTGGACTCTGACCGGCCCGGACGGCCAGTCCAGGACCATCACGGACAACGGCGAAGGCGACGAGGATCGGACCGACGGATCGTTCAGGGTGACAGGCCTCGACATGGGCGCATACACGCTCACCGAATCCCAAGCCCCGTCCGGGTTCCACAAGGATGACAGTAGCCACCCGTTCACGCTCGACAACACGCATCCCGACTGGACGTTCGCCAGTGGATTCGTCAACAGCCCGACACCTGCCACGGTCACCGTGAACGGCTCCAAAACCCTGACCGGCCGCGATTCGAAGAACGGCGAGGCGTTCAGGTTCACGTTCATCCCATCCGACCAGGCCACCAGACAGGCCGTTAGGGACAAGACCATCAAGGTATCCAAAACACGGTCCGTCGGCGGTCTGCGGGACGCCGTGGCCAAGGACTTCACCTTGGCCACGGCGACCGTGTCCAAGGCCGGCACGTACACGTTTGACGCGGCCGTGGACCGGACGGACTGCCCTGGCGACCTTGCCTGCTCGAAGGCCGGATACCGGATCACCATCACGGCCATCGGCGGCACCGCATCCAGCGGCGCCCTCACCGTCCATGTCTCCATCGCAAGGACCAAGGACGACGAGGGAAACACGGCCGACGCCACCGGCATCGCGAAGGCGGCGTTCACGAACACGCGGGTCGCACAGAGCGCGCTGCCGTTGACGGGCGCGTCCGAGGCCCGGAACAACACGATGCTCGGCCTGTTCGTCATCGCCGCGGCGCTCGTGCTGGCCGTCCTCGGAGCGAAACGCTCCAGGGCGTAGCGACAGATTTCGCGCGCCGCACGCGCGGCGCGCGGCCTGTCCGGCCGTCCGGCCGAACGGTTTTTCATGAAAGAAGGAGAGTTCCCTATGAAATTCACTAAGATCACGGCGATGGTCGTGGCCATCGCCACCGCCGCGGGACTGGGGGCCGTCGCGGCCTCCAGCGCGAACGCGCAGGTCGTCACGGACGGTGAGAAGACCATCACGTTGAACGCCACGAGCGCGGACCAATTGACTGGCCACACGTTCAAGGCCGTGAAG
>JAIJJM010000306.1 GCA_022728415.1 Collinsella sp.
CTTAGGGGGCGGGTCCGACGGCGCCGGCGCGGGTACGAGGTCTCGCGCCGCGCGGCGCAGCTCGGTGAGGGCGTTGTCGAATGCGACGGTTTTAGAGTCGCGAAGCAGCTTGGGATCAAGCCCGTGGAACACGGCGTAGTCCTGCAACCACACGCGTGCAAACCGGTCGATGCCGGGCTCAAAGGCGCGGTAGGCATCCCAAAAGGCCTTGATCTTGTTAAAACCATCGAGCGGGTCATCTACCCCAATGCCGCAAATCAGCTCATAGAGATACAGAAAGGCAAAGGACGTAGACGTTTCCTCGACGGTTCCACGGCGCACTTGGGCACGCCAGGTAAAGTAGCCGCGCAGCTGCCGGTCGCTCATGGCGTTGTAGGTGGGAAAGTATGACTTAAAGGTGCCGTTGTAGGGACAGTCGTCCTCAAAGTCGGCCATCAGCAGGCCTTGGCGGTAAAAGAGCTCCGCCTCCGATAGCCAACGTCCCGCGCCGCCTTTGGGATCATCTTGCCAGCGTGATATCTCGCGCATCTTGCGGTACTGGTCGGGGAGGAAGTTCTGCATCTGACGACCGGTCTTGAGAATCGGCTCGTCAGCATAGATTTCGTTTGAGAAGCGGGCGGACTGATGGGTCCGGGCCTCGGCCATAATGCGCTCGATGAGCATCTTGACGTCCTGGTCGGCCACCGCCCTCTCCTCTCCCTTTATGGTGTCGGTGACCTCATATCATAGCACAGCATCAAACAGGTGTTCGAGATACCGCTCTCAGATAGATTTTTGGGACATGCCCAGAAATCTACCTGTAGGCGGGTTGGCCTTTGGGGCACTGGCGAAAGATAGATTTTAAAGCATGTCCCAAAAATCTACCGAGGGGTTAGAACAGGAGGGCGTAGATGACCGCCACGACGACGGAGGGGAGCATGTTGGCCGTGCGGAAGGTCTGAGGTCGAATAAGGTTAACGCCGACGCAGAAGATGAGCATGGAGCCCACAAGCGAAAGGCTGTCGAGGGCCGCGGTGGTCATGATGGGGGAGAGTGCGCCGGCAAAAAGCGTGATCGCGCCCTGGAAAACGGCAACGGGCAGGGCCGAGAAGATGCAGCCGCGGCCAAGCGAGGCCGTCATGGTGCAGACGATAATGCAGTCCAGTGCGCCCTTGAGGGCAAGCGTTGACCAGTCGCCGAGCAGACCGTCCTGAATCGACCCTACGATGGCCATGGCGACGATGCACACGGTGAGCGATGCCGAGACGAAGGCGTTGGTGAACTCGTTGTCGCCTTCGCTGCCGGTTTTGCGCTTGAGCCATTCGCCGAGGTCCTCAATGGCGGCCTCCAGGTTGATGGCCTCGCCGATGAGCGAACCGAGGGCAAATGAGACGATAAGCATGGTGGTGCCGGTGGTCGCCAACGCCTCGCCATCGATAACGAGCATCTTTTGCATGGTGCCGCCCAGGCCGATAAACAGAACGCACAACCCCGACGCCTTCATGAGCGTGTCTTGGATGCGGGGCGTAATGAAGCGCCCACCCATGAGGCCCAGCAGACCGCCCGCGATCAAAAGTACGACGTTGATGATCGTCCCTAAACCCGGCATGGACCCTCCTGTACTTGATGCCAACGCGGCAATCGTAGCAGAACGGGGAGGGGAGCGCTCAGTATCCGAGCCAAGCGGCGGTTAGCGGTTTAGGACAGGATGGGGCTAAAGTCGAAGCGCAGCGTCATGAGGTGCTGCGGGGAGTCGATGGCTGCGGCAATGATGTCGGCATCTCGTGCACGATCGAACCCTTCAAGTTCCATTTGATAGGGGAAATCTTCCTGGATACCGATGCGACGAGGAACCAAAAGCTTGGTCCCGTCGAATTCTTCGGTTCGCGTTCCGTCTGCTGCAACGGAATAAAGGTGTAACTTGGCGGTCGTTGTGGCATCAAGTGCCGAGATGGCTTGGATATCGTTCGATGCGCTCCTTGCTCCCACTGCTGTAAGTGCCGTAGGCGCGATGACTTCACCCGAAGGCAAAAAGACGAGCTCGACGGTATTGGGGAATGTGATGAGGACATTTTTGCGGCGGGGCGCACCGGCAGCGACCGGCTCAATGCTTGCGGCATCGACGGTTTCCGTGTGGTCGAGCGCGACCATCATGCAACAGTTGCCTTCGTCGATATCTGGGGGAGCGGCAAAGTCCAGGACGTCTTTCGGTCGGGGATCGCCTCGTTCGGTGGCGGTGCCGCCTGGCTTCTCGAGGGGAGCCGCGGCGTTGTCTTCTGATGATGCGTCGTCTGCATCGTCAACATGTTCGTCAACATGTGTCAGTGCGTCTGCGACCTCGTCTTTGGGGGATTTGTCATTATCGCTAGATATAGGAGCAGCAATTCCGACGGACCCCACTCCGTGCCATGTCATTTGGAGCAGCGCCGGATCGGCGAGAATGCGCTGCACGCCTTGCGCCTGGGTATCGATATTGATGGGGGCGGGTTCTGATCCGCGCGTGAGGTTAAGCGAGCCCTTCTGTCTGGTGCTTTGAGCCTCTTGGTCGTCCGCGTCGCCAGCGTAGAACAGCAAAGGCGTATCTCCCGTTGCGATGGCTTCGGTGTTCGCCTTGGTCAGTCGCAGCGATGCCGTAAAGGAGATGATGGGCTGCGCGCCATCGACATTCGCGGGAACGCAGCCCAGGCATACACCCCCTCCTTCTTCATGAGCGGCGCTGTCGAAGATGACCTTCGCCCCGTTCGCCGAGTCATCGACCGAGGCAATATCGATGCGCAGCTCTAAGTCGCATGGGTCGCCATCGGCGTCGACTGCAGCCGATTTCCATGTGCAGATGGCGCAGCCTGTCTGGGGGCCGTTCTCCTTGTCCGGTCGCTTGATATCCACGACTATCGAGTCGACCGTATTGCGGTGGAGGCATCCCGAGGTTCGGACCGTGGCGTGTGCGAGCGAAAAACGTTGGCAGGCGACGATACCCGACGAATTCGCCACGGGGTTCAGAGCTTGCGGTAAGGAGTTTGCCGTGGCGGGCGTCGCCCAAGTGGCGAGAGGCGTACCGCCCACCAGTGCGCTGCAGAGCGCGGCAACGGGCAAAAGGTTTTTGGGTGCCATGGTTCTCCTATCTATTCCGCGTACTCCGGTTGTGCTCGGCTATTGGTTGCGTTTGGTGTGCAGGCCAAGGCACGTCAGTCCTGCTCCCACCGTGGCGACGCCTACCGCAATGAGTTGCCGGATGTCGCTCGTCTGAGCGAGCGGCTCGCGACGGCTGCCGCGATTAAGGCCCGAAAGGTCGACGGTCACTTCTGTGGCCGCCTGCGCTTGCTCTTGTTGAGCAAAGGCCATGGCAGGTGCGGACGCCAAGATGCCGACGATGGCAGCCAGTGCAATTGCCTTAGGACGTGGCGTGCGCACCGGGCTCGACCGTCCAGGTGATGCTTGCCACTTGATCTCCCGTACCGGTAGCGTGGTAGATGTCACGCGTGACGCGGGCGACGTGGCCACTCACATTGAGCTTGATTTTGTCCGTTCCGTCGGCAATGTCCTTGTATTTCATGTCGAAGCTTGCGTCTTTGGAAAGATCGAGGCCCGTAGTCTGAGTCGCCGAGCTGGCATCCTTTTCTGCCTTATCGGGGCCAACCTTAAAATCGATGGAGTTCTGGGCCGAGCCCGTCTTTGCGTCTGCAACGATTGTCCA
>JAIJJM010000307.1 GCA_022728415.1 Collinsella sp.
GAACAGGCCTTGGCCCAGCGTCAGCATACCGCCTTGGCCCCAAGCCAGGCCGATGCCGACCGCGACCATCGCGTAGCACAGGTATTTGGACAGCAGGCCGAGGTTGTACACGCTCAGCACAGTCGGAGAAAGGAAGATCAGCGCCACGGCAATGACCACACCGATCAAAGCCTTATATTTCGTGGCGTATTCGCTCAAAGTCATCTTCATTGTCGTTTCCTTACCCTTCTGAAGCACTCACGCGAGGTTCCTGGAGCGGATGGAGACCAAGCCCTGCGGCCTGAACTGCAGGAACACCACCACAATCAGGAACACGGCAACCTGACCAATCGAGGCAGAGGTCGGCAGTTCGATGGACGACTGGCACAAGCCCAGCACGAACGAGGCGATAACCGCGCCCTTGAGCTGGCCAACGCCGCCGGCCACAACAACCAGGAAGGCCTGCACGATGAAGGTCGTACCGAAGTTGAAGCTAATCGAGTTCAGCAGGCTCAGCGCCACGCCAGCGATACCGGCGATGCCGGAGCCCAGGAAGAACGTCACATGGTCGACCATCTTGGTGGAGATGCCGGAAACCTCAGCGAGGTCGCGGTTCTCGGAAGTGGCGCGAATCTGGCGACCCAGCGGCGTGAGCTTCAGGATCGCGTACAGCGCAGCCACGCAGATAATCGACAGAATAAAGATGAACAGTCGGCCTGCAGAGAAGCTGTAGCCAAAGATGGTCACCGGATTGGTCAGCGCTTCAGGAGCCGAAGCGTAGACCGGAGTGGCACCGAAAATATCGCGTGCGAGCTGCTGCAATACCAGCGATACACCGAAGGTAACCAGCAGCGTATCAAGCGGACGATTGCGCATACGCTCCAGCAGCAACACGTCCAGCAGTAAACCAAGCAAACCGGCTACTACGAAACCGACCACCAGCGCCACGGCCAGGGACACTGTTTTATTGCCGATGACCATGCTCATGACGTATGCGGTGTATGCGCCGGCCATCATGAATTCGCCGTGGGCGTTGTTGATAACGCCCATCTGGCCGAAGGTCAACGACAACCCGAGGGCTGCGAGCAGCAGAATCGATCCGTTGGACAGACCTGCCACAATTTGTGGAAATAACATACCCATGTTGTTGTGTCCTCTTCTCTCAGTTGCTCTCGACGCTGGCGCTCAGGCTCTTGGCCCAGCTGTAGGTCTTCAGGTACGGGTCCGGCTTGATGGGACCGTCCGACTGCCAGACGGTGTGGATGAGCTTGTCTGAGCCGATCTTGCCGATGTATGAGGTCTTATAGATGTGGTGGTTTTCGCCGTCCACCTTGACCTTGCCTTCCGGTGCATTGAAGGTGACACCGTCTGCTGCAGCCTTGACCTTGTCCACATCGAACGACTTGGCCTTCTCGACCATGCCCTTCCACAGGTACACAGATGTGTACGCCGATTCCATCGGGTCGGAGGTGGGGCGATTGGCTCCGTAGCGCGCCTTGAAGTTCTTCACGAACGTCTTGTTTTGCGCATTGTTCAGCGTCTGGTAGTAGTTCCAAGCAGTGAGCTGGTCCTTGACGTTGTCAACGCCGATAGCGGAAACCTCTTCCTCGGCGATAGACATGGAAATCACCGGCGTGGTGGCGGCTTTCAGGCCGGAAGCCTTGTATTCCTTGAAGAATGCGACGTTGGAATCACCGTTCAGCGTGTTCACCACCGCATCCGCGCCGGAGAACTTGAGCTTGTTGACGATGGTGGTGAAGTCGGTGGAGCCCATTGGGGTATATTCCTCGCCGACCACTTCCATGCCATTGCCCTCGGCGTACGCCTTGACCACGCGATTTGCGGTCTGCGGGAACACATAATCGGAGCCAACCAAGAACAGCTTCTTGTAGCCTTGCTCCTTAAGGTAATCAAGCGCAGGCACAATCTGCTGGTTCGGTGCAGCACCCGAGTAGAAGATGTTCGGGCTGGCTTCCATGCCCTCGTATTGCAGCGGGTAGAACAGCAGCGCGTTATCCGCCTCGAACACAGGCAGCATGGCCTTACGCGAAGAGGACGTCCAGCCGCCGAACACCGCGGCCACGCATTCCTTTTCGATGAGGGTCTTGGCTTTTTCGGCGAACACAGCCGGCTCGGACTTGCCGTCCTGCTGCACTACCTTGAGCTGCTTGCCCAGCACGCCGCCCTTTGCGTTAATCTCATCAACGGCCATGTGCAGCGAATCACTCACCGTCTGTTCGGAAATGGCCATCGTGCCAGACAGCGAATTCACGAAACCGATTTTGATGGTGTTGCCTGAGGTGTCCACACATGATGAGGTGTCGCTTGCCGCAGTCGCGTTGTTCTCTTGGGCCTCTTTCTCGGCCACGGTGCGACCCCAGCCACAACCGCTGGTGGCAAGCACTGCGGCAACAATGCACACCGCAGCACCCATCTTCAGTCTTTGCAATCGAGTCATATGACTCTTCCTCCCCACATACGACTACATTCCGCGAACGTTGCCCGCCCGCGGAATGTCTACGCTGATTGCCGTACCGTGCCCTGATGCCTGATATCGTGCTGAACCACTTGCCGTATATCGACGGCTGGCTTCCGGCCGACTGCACTATACGATGGCAGTGCCTGCGTGAATTTCCGTTGCCTGAATATTTCATATGCGTCTCATACATAACGCTCACGTTACAAAATCAACGGTGTTACGCGGCCCGCCGTCGAACGCTGTTTACATTGGTGTGCGATACGCGCGCGACTGCCGCCCAAGTGACTTCCCCGCGAACTACGGGTAGGCTGGAGAGTATGGAACTTCACGTTTTGAATCATCCGCTGGTCGAGCACAAGCTCACCGTGCTGCGCGACAAGAACACTCCTTCCTCCACTTTCCGCGAGCTCGTCTCGGAGCTTGTGATGCTCGAGGCCTATGAGGCCACCCGCAACCTGTCCGTAGTTGCCGCACCAATCGAAACACCGGTCGCTCCGATGACCGGTAAGAAGCTGGCCAAACCGCGTCCGATCATTGTGCCGGTGCTGCGTGCAGGTCTGGGTATGCTCGATGGCATGACCCGTCTTATGCCGACCGCCGAAGTCGGCTTCCTTGGTATGAAGCGCGACGAGGAACACCCCACTCAGCAGGTCACCTATGCGAACCGTCTACCGGAGGATCTGTCCGGTCGTCAGTGCTTCCTGATCGATCCGATGCTCGCCACCGGTGGCACGCTGGTTGCTGCCACGCACTATCTGGCCGAGCGCGGTGCCAAGGACGTGACCGCGATCAACATCATCGCGGCGCCTGAAGGCATCAAGTTCGTGGAAGAGCACATCGATCCGTCCATCGACTTCAAGGTCGTAGTGTGCGCGGTCGACGAGAAGCTCAACGACAAGTGCTACATCGTGCCGGGGTTGGGCGATGCCGGCGACCGTCTCTATGGCGTAATTGACTGATTTTCCTGGCTCCCCTCAGAGAGGGGAGCCAATGTGATGGGCTTTTTATGCAAATCGACATTATTGCGCCGGGACGCGTGAAGGAACGATATCTTCGCGACGCCATCGACGAGTATTCCAAGCGACTTTCGCGCTACTGCAGGCTCAACATCATTGAAGTGGCAGATGAGAAAACGCCTGACCACGCCTCCGAAGGCGTTGACCGACAGATCAAGGCCAAAGAAGGCGAACGCATCGCCAAGCATCTGAAGGACGG
>JAIJJM010000308.1 GCA_022728415.1 Collinsella sp.
CTCGCGTTCAGTCATCTCTTTTTGGGTAATACGGGGGAGTGCCATGATGGTGCCCTCAGTGAGCCAGAGAGTTCAGTGTACGGGAATTCGTTTGCGAGCTGAACTGATAATATTCCTTTGTTCTCTTCTTAAATATTTATCTTTCTTGATAATTGACGATAAATACAGATACAAATTTAGCGAAAAGTTTTCCCTCTACAAACAAAAATAATTTATTAAATCTTTATTTTTCATTTGGTTAATAATTTTTTCTCAATTCTGGCACGCTTCTCGCAATATCTCGTACGCGTTGAAACTGAATTACAAAGGGGGTCAAACCCCGTCGGCACACCAAGAACGGCCAGGCTGTTTTCCGGGCGTGTTCCGTCAGCCTTTGACGCCAATTATGGGTTCGATTCCCACATTCATTCCTGAAATGAATACTGGTTTTAACTTATTAAATAAAAAGTGAGGGATTGCGCAGTCAGCGATCCCCGATAACGTCGCCGATAAAGATGCCGGGTAACAGGCAAAAGGGAATTCCCCTGTCGCTTCGTGTCTGCTTCCGCGACGGCTGTTAAGCAAGGAATAGATAATGATTAAAAAAATAAGCGTAAGAAAAGATCAGCTGGCATTACTCTCCAGAAACGGCGATTACTACAAAGTGCTACATGCAGGCGAGCATCTTTTACCCTGGTTAAATACGCCAGAAGTCTTGCTGATTACGCTCGATGGCAGCGAAGTTCCCGACGTGCTGGCGGATTATTTGCGCCGCTTTCAGCCTGATTGGGTGGAGAAATATTGCCTGGTGGCAGACTTGTCGGAGATTGAAGCCGGGGCGTTGTATATGGACGGTATTTTGCAGGAGATCCTGCCGCCATCAACGCGCCGTTTGTACTGGCGTGTAGAGGATGATTTGACACTGGTGCGGATGAATACGCAGCAAGTCCAGGTACAAACGGAGGTGATGAATGCGGTATTGCAACCACGGCGCAAAGGGGCAGTTAAAGGCCGCGATGCAATACTAACGGTGCAGGTTCCGGCCTGGCATGTAGGCGTGCTGAAAATCGATGGTGAAACGCAGGCGCTGTTACCGCCGGGGCTGACCGCATACTGGAAAATTAACCATCTGGTTGACGCTGAAGTGGTTGACACCCGCTTGCAGGTACTGGAAGTCAGCGGGCAAGAAATCTTAACGAAAGATAAGGTCAATCTGCGGATTAACCTCGCCGCTAACTGGCGCTACAGCGACGTGTTGCTGGCATTTAGTCAGTTAACGAAGCCGATTGATCATTTGTATCGGGAATTGCAATTTGCCCTGCGTGAAGCGGTAGGTACTCGTACGCTGGATGAACTGCTGGAAGATAAACAGGTCATTGATGACGTTGTCAGCGAACAGGTGAAATCGCGCATGTTGCCATTTGGTATGGAGATTGCCTCATTAGGGGTGAAAGATATCGTCCTGCCTGGTGATATGAAAAATATCCTCGCGCAGCTGGTTGAGGCAGAGAAATCTGCGCAGGCGAATGTGATTCGCCGACGTGAAGAAACGGCAGCGACGCGCTCGTTACTGAACACCGCCAAAGTCATGGAGAACAATCCGGTAGCGTTGCGTTTAAAAGAGCTAGAAACGCTGGAGAGAGTGGCTGAGCGGATCGATAACATCTCTGTATTTGGCGGTCTGGATCAGGTTCTGCATGGGTTGGTTAATATCAAAGGGTGAGTAACATGCCATTAAATGGAGTCAGTGCTGCGATGCGCGAAAGGGTATCGCAGCAGTTAAAAGAAATTGAACGGCGGTATGATGTGAAAGTACTGTACGCCTGTGAATCAGGGAGCCGCGGCTGGGGATTTGCCTCGCCCGACAGCGACTACGATGTACGGTTTTTGTATGTTCACCCGCTGGAATGGTATCTGCGAGTAGAGTCACCGCGCGATGTTATTGAGCTGCCCATCGACGACGAGTTAGATGTTTCCGGTTGGGAGTGGCGTAAGGCGCTGGGATTATTGAAAGGCGCGAACCCGACGCTGATAGAATGGCTGGATTCTCCGGTGATTTATCAACAAGATGAAGAAACGATAACGGCGTTTAAGGCAATGGTCCCAATGTGGTTTTCTCCGCTGCGTGCGCGCTGGCATTACTATTCGATGGCGCAGAAAAACTTCCCCGGATATTTGCAGGGCGACGAAGTTCGACTGAAAAAATACTTTTACGTGCTGCGTCCGCTGCTGGCCGTGCGCTGGGTCGAAGCGGGTAAAGGCGTACCGCCAATGCGCTTTGCTGAGTTACTGGCGGGAAGCGAACTTGATGCGCCGTTACGTGCAGAAATAGACGAATTACTGGAACGTAAACAGCGCGCAGGAGAAGCGGAATATGGTCCGCGCCGTCCATTGTTACATGCGTTTATTCGTGCGGAACAGGCGCGTGGGGAAATTCCACCGCTGTTACCGGATAGCAGAGAAGGGGACGTTAAGGAACTGGATAGCTTAATGTACCAGACGGTAATGCGCCGGGCATAAAGCCCGGCGTTATTTCACGCCATCAGCTCTTATTATTATTGTGTATTCCCGCTGATTTCATTCTGTATAAGTGTTGCAATATCGTCATTCGTTGCCGCTTGTGAACTAAATATCATCTTCTCACGCGAATACACCGCAAACTTATCTGACAGGTTCGAAGCAAACACCTTGCGGGCATTTTCTGCCAGCAAACCGGTGACGATATCATGGTGGTTTTTATCCACTTTTCGGGCAATATTTCCCGCCTCTTTGTCCTTACTATACCGTTCATTGGTGCTTTCCCAGCTTAATGCCGCTGAGGTTGTTTTTATCATGACTTCTGTTTGGTAGCCTGCATCTTTGAGTTTTTTTAATGTTTGTAACGGCGTCGCGGCATTACGAAATGTTCCTTCGACAACAATGTTGAGTTTACTGACTATCGCTCTCTCAATTGCACGTTCGACCGTTTCGCCGGAAAATTTCGCTGTATGGGTAACAAAATCATCCCCATAATTTTGGTAGATATAATTAAAATCAGGGTGTAGAAATCGAAAATCATCACCGTTAATAATCATTATATTATCTTTTGTCTCTCTTTTGGCTAATTCAATCAGAGATGATTTACCTGCTCCGGGTTGCCCACCTAAAACAAAACCAATGGGATGCTGTTGCGGTGTGACTTCATGATTTGTCAGACGCTGCCAAATAGAATCAAAAGATGCTTTATTTTCTGAATGCGTAGTATTGTTGAATTCATGCTGATATTGAGTTCTTACCTGCTGAAGGAGAATCTTACCTTGTGTAAAATCAACAAGTTCAGCGGGGGTAGAATAAAGATAATCGCGATAGCTGACTAATCGCTTGAGAGCATCGCCTGAATCCTGATGCGACGAAACTGAGCAATTATCAATGATATTTGATAAAAACGCGATGCACTGACTGGCTCCGTTTAAAAGTGCATCTTTTTCCATTAAAGTAGCCATTAACACTCCTGTTAAATGATATTTTTCGGTGATTATAATACTGTTCTACAGGAGTGATTTTGCTTTTCAGATATTATTTAATCTATGTTTTCAGTGAGGATGGCGTATAACAATCGGTGAGCGTTATACGCCAGTAGGGAAATATTACTCAAACAAATTAAAATGCAGCTTCTGCACCACCTGCTCGGCATCTTCGCCGGG
>JAIJJM010000309.1 GCA_022728415.1 Collinsella sp.
GGGCCTTGTATTTGTTAATGGCCTCGTCGCGCTCGGCCTTGGTGAGCACGCGGTCGTTCTTGGTGGCGTCAATGCTGCTCTGCAGCTCCACGATGCGCGTGGTGCCGTCGGCTCGCAGGTCATCGACCTTTTTCTGAATCTCGTTAACATAGCTGTCGATCGGTTGGAGGAGTTTGGTCTCCTCTTCGACCGACAGAATCTTACCGGATACGGTAGGCATGTGTTCCATCCCCTTCATCTACAGATACTTGGCACTCAAACGGAGCAGCTCTTCCTGGTTCGTCTCCTTGGTGTTGACAATGCCCGAAAGGTGTCCGTTCGACATGACGCCAATGCGGTTGGTGATGCCGAGAATCTCGGGCATCTCGGAGGAAACCACGATGACCGTAGTGCCCTTCTTAGCCATGTCGATGATGAGCTGGTAAATCTCGTACTTAGCGCCAACATCGATACCACGGGTAGGCTCGTCCATCAGGAACACCTGCGGATAGCGCTCAAGCCACTTACCAAAAATGACCTTTTGCTGGTTGCCGCCAGAGAGGCTCGAAATCAGATCATCGGGACCCATGCACTTGGTATGCATGGTCTTGATCTCTTTGTTCGTCGCGCGAACCATCTTGTCGTTAGACAGCGCGGGACCGCTCTTGTACTGTCCAAGGTTAGCGATGGTGGTGTTAAACGTCAGGTCGCCCTTCAGGAACAGGCCGTTTGCCTTGCGCTCCTCGGTAATCAGAGCAAAGCCGTGCTCCATGGCGTCACGCGCCGAGGAAAAGTTCATCAGGCGGTCACGGAAGTACACACGGCCTGCCGCACGGGTACGAATACCAAAGATCGTCTCGAGCAGCTCGGTACGTCCGGCGCCGACCAGACCATACAGACCAAAGATCTCGCCCTTGCGCACGTCGAAGGTGATGTCCACCAGGTGCGGATCGAATTTCGTGGACAGGTGTTGCACCGAAAGAACGTTGTCACCGGGAATGTTATCCACGGGCGGGAAACGGTTGTCCAGCGAACGGCCGACCATGGCGCTTACGAGCTCATTCATGTTGGTGTCACTCGTGCGCTTGGTCATAACCAGATTACCGTCACGCAGAACCGACACGTCGTCGCAGATCTCGAAGATCTCGTCCATCTTGTGCGAGATGTAGATCAGGGCGATGCCCTGCTCCTTGAGCTTACGCATCATCTCGAACAGCTTATCGACCTCTTGCGCCATCAGCGAACTGGTAGGCTCGTCCAAAACGATAACTTTGGCGTTATAGGACATAGCCTTGGCGATCTCGACCATCTGACGCTGAGAGACACTCATGTTTTTCATGGGCTGGGTCAGGTTGACGGTCATACCCAGACGACGGAACAGGTCCGAAGCCTCTTTGCGCATGCGCGCCTCGTCGATCACACCGCCCTTAACCGGATAGCGGCCCAAGAACAGGTTATCGACCACGTTACGCTCGAGGCACTGGTTGAGCTCCTGATGGACCATGGCGATGCCGTTTTCGAGAGCATCCTTAGGACCGGAGAAGCTCACCTCCTTGCCATCGAGGAAAATGGAACCCTCGTCCTTTTGATAAGTGCCGAACAGGCATTTCATCATCGTGGACTTGCCTGCGCCGTTCTCACCCATCAGGCCCATGACGGTGCCGCGTCGGACGTCGAGGTCGATGTGATCGAGTACGCGGTTGCGCCCGAACGTCTTGCTCATCCCTCGGATCGACAGGACGATGTCGTCTTGCTTGTCTGACATGTATTCACCCCTCGTTTCCCTCGATATCCTCCCCGTGCAACCTTATTTGCGCAGCTACGATAGGGAGAACGTCCTGATATGAGACCATAACGAAATGTTTACGTACTCATAGTCTCTGAAAAGCAAGGGGGAGCAGCCTCCTGATCCCCCTTGCCAACATGCTTGCATGCTCTCGCGAGCAATCACAGCCTACTGGCCAAGAATCGACGTGTAGGAAGCGCCGTTGTCAGTCTTAACCATGTTAATGGCAAAGGCATCGAAGTCGGCCGGGTTACCAAGCTTGTTGGTAATGGAGGACTCGTTTTGGCCGTCGCCCTGGACAACTTCGAGATCGAGGTTGAGCAGCGGAGCGTACTTCTCGAGCAGCGGCTTGTAAGTTGAACCCAGGAAGTTGTCGGCGGAGTTGTAAATGCTCAGCCAGACCTTCTTCTTGGCGCTATCGCCCTCATCGAGCTGGGCCTGAGCCGTCTCGTACAGGGTGTTCGCCGGGTCCATGAAGTCCTTGTAGTTGTCTGCCGTAACCTCGAGGTTCATCGCGTAGAAGGAGCGATCCTCCTCGCTGTACTTAAAGTCGTCCTTGGCGATGACGTTACCGGCATCGTCAGCCTTGCCCACGCCGGTGTTGACATCGACGCCGTCAAGAGAGTTGCGGAGCAGACGCAGGGTGAGGTAAGCCTGGACAGCGGGGTTCTGGGAAATGGTGCCACCATAGGGGAAGTCGGTGTCGCCCAGGGCGGCAACGGCATCGGAGTTGGCGTCGTAACCAAAGACGGGGACCTTGTTCTCCTTGGCCCAGTTGGAGTACATGGACATGCCCATGCCGTCGTTGTTAGAGACAACGATATCAATCTGCTCGCCGAAAGCGGAAGCCCAGGTGCCAGACAGAGCGTTACCGGCGGTCGGGGCGTCCCAAGTAGCGCCGGCAGAGGTCTTCATCTCCTGGCTGGCAAGCTCACGGATCTTGAACTTCTTGCCGTCGACCTCGATCTCGCCGTCCTTGACCTTGTCTGACTTACCATCCGTGTTAGTGCCGACGGGGTCAGAAACAATCTGGCCGTCCTTCTCGACAGCGGTGCCCAGGGCCTTGCGGCAGCCACGAGTACGAGCGATGGAGTCGTTGTGTCCCACATCACCGATGGCGAGGACGTAGCCGATGACGCCGTCACCGTTGCGGTCGATATCGGCAGCGTGGGCCTTGATGTACTCGACGACCATCTGGCCCTCGAGCTCGCCACCCTGCTTGGCGTCAAATCCGACGTAGTAGGTGTCATCGTTCCACTTGAGCGTAGTCATGTCCAACTCGCCGGTGGAAGAGTTAGAAGGCTGGCGGTTGTAGAAAACGACCGGCTTCTTAGCGTTCGCGCTTCCGCCGGCGGCTGCACCGCCATCGCTACCGGAGCCACCGCAGCCCGCAAGGGAGCCGGCAGTAGCGACGCTCATCACGCCGAGTCCGCAAGCCTGAAGGAATTGACGACGAGAAAGTGCCATGAGGAATTCCCCTTTCTTAGCGCATACCTTAATGCGCTTTGACTACCAAATACGAGCGCCGGGGAATGTTAGATGTTTGCGCTAACATCCTTCGCCCCTCGGCGGGCTCTTGCTCCCTGCCATAGCGCAACAGCAAGGACGAGTCGTTACTGAGTACGTTAACAGCCTGCGGAATAAAGACTACCCAGAGTTTTATCGAAGACGCCGAACGGTCGAAACAGCCACGCGAACGGTATGTGAGAGATTGAAAAATTCAAGGTAAAGCAGGGTGCTTTACAAATAAATACCGTGCCGTCACCGCAGGTAACGACACGGTCAAGCGTTTTATCATCGGCATCTGCCCTTAAACAAAAACCACCACAAAGGTGCCTGTCCCCTTTGTGGTGGTTGT
>JAIJJM010000310.1 GCA_022728415.1 Collinsella sp.
GGATTTAAACATGCTCAGAATATTCATCGTAATTATATTTATTTTCAATTTATCAGGCTGTGGATATAACGATATTCAAACCTATGATGAGCAGGTTAACGCCTCCTGGTCTGAGGTATTGAATCAATATCAACGTCGCGCCGATCTTATTCCTAATCTTGTCGCCAGCATTAAAGGTTATTCCAGCCATGAACGAGATGTACTGGAAGCCGTAACATTGGCTCGTAGCCAGGCTAATCGCGCCAGTAGCGATCTTCAGCAAACTCCGGGCGATGAACAAAAATTACAAGCCTGGCAACAGGCTCAAGCGCAGGTGACTCGCACTCTCGGTCAGTTAACGATAATTAGTGAGCGTTACCCTGAGTTAAAATCTCAGGAACTCTATCAAAATTTAATGGTACAGCTTGAAGGAAGTGAAAATCGGATTGCCGTTGCGCGAGGAAGATATATTAAAGCCATTGAACAATATAATGTCACTATCCGCAAATTCCCCGCTGTGTTAACCGCAAAGGTCATGGATTACACACCAAAGAAAAATTATTTGCCGGATGATGTCGCCGCAGTAAGTAAAGCCCCAACAATAGATTTTAGCCAGAATGCTAATGCTCATTAAGCGGGGAAGTTCTATGCGAAATTTTATCTTCCTTATGGCTTTCTTCTGTTCATCTGTGTTTGCCACACAAATTCCAGTACCTGAATCACCCAAGTATGTGAATGACTTAACCGGCACATTAACAAACAGCGAAGTAAACACCCTGACCAACCAGATTAAAGCCCTGACGCAAAAAAACTACGCACAGTTGGTCGTGTTAGTGGTTGAAACAACTGGCGATGAAACCATCGAGCAGTACGCAACGCGGGTATTCGATAGCTGGAAACCGGGTGATAAAGACCACGATGATGGCGTTCTACTGTTAGTCGCCTGGCAGGATCATACCGTGCGTATTGAAATCGGTTACGGACTGGAAGGTATTATTACGGATGCACAGTCCGGGAAAATTATTCGCAACAGTATTATTCCGGCATTTAAAAAAGGGGACCTGGCTGGTGGTTTGCAAAAGGGAATCAGCGATATTGAAAGTCGTCTGACGGGGAATAATTTAGCAACGATAACACCGACCGATCACCCTTTGCCTTTTAGCGGTTGGTGGGCTTTGTTAGTCTGGGCGATAGTACTGACGTTTATTTCTGCCAGAGGATATATCAAAACGCTGGGAGTAATTTGCTTCGCAGCTATTGTACTGGCCTTTGTTTTACCTATAGCAGGCTTCAGCGGAAGCTGGGGAGTACTCGCAACATTACTCTGCTTCGCCACACCGTTCCTGGCTGTCGCCATCGCTTTTACCCCCTTCGGCAAAAAGGTTCGGGATTCGATGCGTGATGCCAACCAGCCATCACGCCATACAAGAAGCAATTCTTCCTCCCACTATTCATCATCGTCATCCTCTTCATTCAACAATGACAATTTCAGCGGTGGTGGCGGTTCATCTGGTGGCGGTGGCGCTTCCGGGCGCTGGTAACAAAAGGAATTGATATGCGTATTTTTCTCTTACTTCTGATGCTATGCGGTTTTCAGGTATTCGCTGAACAATTGCCTTCAGTAACTGACTTAACCGGGACATTAACGACAGAAGAACAAACTGCTTTAACTCAACAATTACAGACTCTCGAGCAGCAAAACCACTTCCAGGTGGCCGTGTTGGTCACGCCGACCACAGGGGGCAAAAACATTAAACTTGCAGCCTCGCAGAGATACGGGGTATATCACTGGAAACCCGTTGGAGAGAAGCGATATGGCGAAGGTATCTTAATTCTCGTCGTATGGCCGGAAGGGCTGGCGTCAATGAAGATTGGACATGGACTGGAACAGATGTTGCCGCCGGAACAAGCTTCGCAAATTGTTCGTTACCATATGCAGCCAGAATTCGAAAAAAACAATCTCTTTGCTGGATTAACGGGCGGAATTGAAAGCATCGCACAGTTTACCCATATCAAAGCGAACCTTAGCCCTTTGGATGCTTTAGCCAATCATCTGTTTGCTAATCCGCAACGTTCGCTGCCTTGTCTTGCCTGGACACTGCTGATGATCGTTGCCATCGTTGTCCTCTGGCGATTTGCCAGCCGCCCAGGGCGTGGCATATGGATGATATCGATGATTACCCCTATGGTCTGGTTTTTCTCCTTTCAGGACGATGTCATCATTCGGCGGGTATCGGTCGTTTGTTTTAGTTTATTGTTAGCAACAACCTGCAAGCAGCGTCTCGCGGTAGTTTTTAATATGTGCCGCGTATTTCCTATGATGCTGACCCCAAAAAATAAAAACGCTAAAGTGAAAAAACAAAAGAAGACTCCGCAGGTTCGTGAATCAGGACGAAATTCATTGTTTGTCGTGATGCTGATAATTATTGTGGGATGGTGCCTGGTGTTCGCCAGTAATAAAGATATTGCATTCATCTCAACAATTATTGGGTTAATTGATCATTTTATCGGCCCAATAACCATTGCTGGCATCGTTCTGCTGATCATTGTGGCCAAATTTACTGGCAATCTTAAGCTGGGATCAGGAGAAAAAAGCAACAGGAAAACGGGGAATCGTAATGCTCATTCTCGCTCTTCGTCGAGAAATTCTTTCCGCGGTGGTGGCGGTTCTTCAGGAGGCGGCGGTTCATCCGGCCGTTGGTGATCGTAATGCGCTTAATCTTTATTCTACTTGCTTTGTGGAGCCTTCCCGGGCTTGCCCAGCAAATTGCTGTGCCGGAGCTGCGCCAACAAGTGACTGATATTACTGGTACGTTAAGCACGTCTGAACAGCAATCGCTAACGCAGCAGCTGCAGGATATTACACATAAAACACGGGCGCAGGTCGCTGTATTAGTAGTGCCGTCCACCGGAGACGATTCCATTGAACAATATGCAGCACGCGTTTTTGATAGCTGGAAACTGGGAGATAAGCAGAGAAACGATGGTATTTTACTTCTGGTTGCCTGGGAGGAGCATGCTGTTCGTATTGAGGTTGGCTACGGGCTGGAAGGGGTGGTTACCGACCTGCAAGCGGCGAAGATTATCAGAGATATTTTGATCCCTGCCTTCAAAAGTGATGACCTGATGGGTGGATTAACACTGGCAAGCGAAAATATCGGCGCGCTTCTGTTGAATGGTGAATTATCGGAAGACAGGGGGGATTATTACAGTATCAATCCCTTTATTCCATTATCGCTTGCTGTAATTATATTGCTGGCGGTACTTTCATATTTTATTGTTTTTACCGATCCGTCGAATTTACCCTGGATCACTCTCACTGGCGCCATTTACGGGATGGTATTCCTCTATGTTGCCGAGCCAGGACCATGGACCAATTTAATCGTTGCCTGCGGTATGCTCACGCCTTTTGCCATCGTACCACTGCTTATTTTTTGGCTTATCGTTAATAAAAAGCTACGCGCTAAATACAAGAAGCTCGGTAAAGAAAGAGCTTCAAGAAAAGGTTCTTCTTCATCCTCTTCCGGTGGCGGCTCAAGTGGCGGAGGCTCAGGCGGTGGCTTTAGCGGCGGGGGCGGTTCTTCTGGCGGTGGCGGCGCGTCCGGTCGCTGGTAACTCAACCATAAAAAATGCCAGCCCG
>JAIJJM010000311.1 GCA_022728415.1 Collinsella sp.
TTGCGATATTATCCTCAGTGCACAGGCCGAAGAGCTCCCGTTCATCTTCGCGCATAATTAGATTGTAGTGGCTCTGTACGGAAACAAAGGGCGTCAGCCCTTCGCGTTCAGCAAGGGCGTTCGCCTTCGCCAGCTGCCAGGCATAGCAGTTTGAAATACCAACAGCTCGTACTTTGCCAGCAGTAACAGCGGTATGTAACGCTTCAAGCACGTCGATAATGGGCGTGTTGTAATCCCAGATGTGGTAGATGTAGAGGTCGATATAGTCCATCCCCAGATTCTTCAGGCTCTGGTCAAGGGATTGAGCGATTGCCTCTTTTCCGCTGATCCCTCCGGCAATTTGTGCGGGGGTTCGCGGCAGAAACTTGGTGGCCAGGACGATATCATCGCGTTTCGCCATCTCCCGTAATGCCCGGCCAACGTATCGCTCACTGGAGCCATTCTGGTAGGCTATAGCGGTATCGTAAAAGTTGATGCCCTTTTCAAGGCCATAGCGAATGATGTCGCGGCTTGCTGTTTCGTCCAGCGTCCAGCTATGCTGACCCGTCGACGGATCGCCAAACCCCATGCATCCCATGCAGATGCGGGAAACAAGTAAGTCACTTTTACCGAGCCGGGTATACTGCATTGTTATTCTCCCTCTGGATTATTCACGACGGAATTGAGCAGTTCGACAAGCCTTGAAGCGTGTTCCCGGGCAAGCGTTTTTTGCTGCGCGATTTTGTCGGCATCCCGGTCGGCATAGCTGATACCGCAGGTATAAACCGGCGCCAGCAGCTCAAGATTGCACAGCCTTGCCGTGGTTTCGAACGGAATAAGATACTCTTCAATGGTATGGCCAAAGAAACTGTCGACGGTATAGAGCTCCTCTGGCGCTCCCGTTGTAAAGGAGAGGATCAGCTTTTTACCGCCCAGTTTCGCCGTTGAGCCATGCGCGAAGCCGTGAACAAAGACCTCGTCCAGCCATTTTTTCATTAATCCTGGCAGCCCATACCAGGAAAAAGGGAACTGCCAGACAATCACATCGGCCCTGAGCAGGCTTTCCTGCTCCGCCGCGATGTTGAATTTGCCATCCGGATAGAGCCTGTCCAGACGACGAATCTCAACATCAGGAAGGGCGGTCTCCACTTCATCAAGAATAGTGGCATTGGCGACGGAATGGGTAAGCTCAGGATGACCTGAAATAACAAGGATATTTTTCATTTCAATCAGTTAAACATCTTTGGTGAATATTAAATCCAGTATAGAGTGACAACATTATTTTTTTAGAGCAGTAAAGGCTCATTCACTTTTAGGCAAAAACTAATAATTGTCGGCTGATCACAATGTGCTCAGTCATCATGAAACGGTGAACTAAACCGTGATGCCCAGTAAACGTTCTGCATTGCGAAACGCGATGGCCTCTTTTTCAGCCTTGTTGACGGGCAGACTGTCTATAAAGGTTTTTACACCGTCCAGGGTCTGATAGGGATAATCGACGGAGAACAGGATCCTTTCAGCACCCATTAACGCGTAGATAAACTGGAAGT
This sequence comes from Collinsella sp., assembly GCA_022728415.1. The sequence continues at coordinate 1,530 of JAIJJM010000311.1, forward strand.
GCGGCAGTGTTAGCATATGACGGGGTAACGTAAACGTGTTCCTGGAAGGTTCTCGTTAGCGTGCGTGACAGACCCGTTGCAGCCAGTGGCAGGCTGTCATCAAGACGCTGGAGCCAGAAGGGTAACATCTCACCCCAGTGGCCACAGATTACCTGCAAGTGGGGATATTTATCAAATGCACCCGATAACATCAGCCGCAACAAATGGATCCCCGCTTCGTGATGCCAGCCCCAGGCAAACATAGAAAGCCTGGAGTTGACCTCTGCGCTGAAGCCCGTGAAGTAGGCCTGCTGTACGCTTTTAAGCGGTAACCCGGGATGAAGATAGAGTGGCACATTCAGTTTATTAAAGCGGGAAAGCAGGGAGTCGGTCAGGATTATGACCATCAGCGACGGTTTTCCCCCAGTCGCCAAGGAAAGGTGCCTGCTCAAGCGCAACAGGCATACACGCTCGCCCTAACTCGCTGTCGAGATAATTTTCTTCGAGGCAAATGATTTTCATATTCTCACCATTCATACAAAGCAGTAAAAGTGATACAGATTAGAATCACCCGGAACAGCCCGTTCGTGTGTGTCATTCATGACAGTCTGTTCCGGACGGGCTTTACACCATCGGTTTTTCCCAGGCGCCTCGTGTATCCACTCTGGTCTCTGCGGCGAGTTGTTCCAGCAGGATGATTTCCTCATCGCGTAACTGGATGTCTGAAGCGCAGGCGGCGTCCAGAACGTGATGGACTTTAGTCGCACCAACGAGGGGAAGGGTACCTTTCGCAATAGCCCATGCGATGGCTATCTGTGCCACGCTAGCATTCCTTTCGGCTCCCATTTTTTTCATGGCGGCGGTTAGTCTTTCTATCTGCGGCAGTACTGCGTTATAACTTTCGGCCCGGCCACTCCCGGCAGGCATGGGATGATTTGAATCATAACGACCACTGAGCACGCCTTGCTCCAGGACCATGTAAGCAAAGAACGTGATGTTATTTTGTCGGCAATAATCAAGGATCCCGGCCTCTTCAGAAGCGCGATAGAGCAGGCTGTAGTGATTTTGTACTGCACTGAGGGAATAACCGGAAGCGTTAAGGATTTCATTGGCGCGTCTGATTTGTGCCAGATTGTGGTTGGAAACACCTACGCGTTTTACCTTACCGCTTTGTAAAAGTGGGATCAGTCCTGGTGTCCATTTTTCGACGTCGAGGGGATTATGGATCCAGTAGATATCAATCGCGTCCACGCCCAGGCGCCCAAGGCTGGCCTCAAGCATATCGCTGACAGGCTGCGCAGACTGCTTGTCCGCAATCTGCGGCGTGAATTTGGTGGATAAAATTATGTTCTCGCGGGGAAACTGACGGACTAATGCTCCCAGCGCAGTCTCGGAACTCCCCATACCATATACTGCTGCGGTATCCCAGAGATTGAGGCCCTTACTCATGGCCGCAGTGAACACTTCTGCCATCTGAGTATCAGAAAGATGATTACCAAAGACGGTGTCGCCGCCGGCAAAGCCTGTGCCCCAGGACCATGTACCTAGTGCGACTGGAGGTAGTGTTTTCATATTCAGCTCCTGAAAAAAGGCCGGATCGTGGCTGACTTAAACCGGCCAAGTAAGGTGAGTAACGATGAATTAATTAAGCTGTCCGGCGGAGTGCATTTAACAGCGCCACACCAACCCCATGTGCTGAAGCGGGATTCTGCCCCGTGATAAGGCGATCGTCGGTAACCACGTTTTCAGACCAGTTTGGAGCTTCATGATAAAGCGCACCATGCTCGCGAAGTGCGGTTTCAAGCAGGAAGGGAACCACATCTGTTGTGTGAACTTCTTCCTCTTCCTTGTTGGTAAAGGCCGCCACATTTTTCCCTTTTATCAGGTATTCGCCGCTACTGAGTTTTGCGTCAACCAATGCCGCAGGCCCGTGGCAGACGGCTGAGACAATCCCATCACTTTCATACACTTCGCGGATAATACGCTGGGCATCCTGATTATCACGGAAATCCCACATGGTCCCATGACCACCTGCAAAGAAAACTGCGCTGTAATCGGCACCTTTCAGCTCGGATAACGCAGGTGTTATTGCCAGGCGCTGCTGAAAATCG
>JAIJJM010000005.1 GCA_022728415.1 Collinsella sp.
GCCGAGTACCTGCTGCAGCACGGCTGCGAGGTGGCGATCGTGGAGATGCTCGACAAGATTGCCGCGGGCGAGTCCGAGACCATTCTGCCGCTGATTATGAGCGACTTTGCAGAGCACAACGTGGAGCAGCACGTGAGGACCCGCCTGACCGCCATTACCGACAAGGGCGTGGAGGCTGTACGTATTGCCGAAGACGGCGCCGAGGAGCCGGTGAAGATCGCCTGCGATTACGTGGTGATGGCCGTGGGCTCCAAGGCCAACGCGTTTGACCTGGACGGCATGACGGCGCCCGTGACCTGCGTGGGCGACTGCTCGGGCGAGCGCACCGCCGACATCGCGAGCGCCATTCGCACGGCATATCACGCGGCCAACGAGCTGTAGCTGACCATCGCAGCGGGGCGGGGCGGTAGCACGGATTCGCTTGGGCTGACTGCATCCCGCCGGGTGTCAACCGGGGCGGGGCCTGCAAGCGCAGCAGGTCCCACCCCGGTTTTGGTACAAGGGGACAGGCTGGCTTAAACGCACCCTTAACCTCATCTTCACCTCAAATGAGGCTAAGATGAGGTTAAGATGAGGCAGGCAAACAACTGGGCAAATGCTGAAATGTCGCCAGCGTTGACCTCAAAATGAGGTTAAGATGAAGCAAAGTTTGAATGGACGTGCGAACCGTTGCGCGAACAATGCGCGAACGTTTGAGTGGGCGGGGAGTGCCGTATCGGTGCTCCCCGCCTTTTTGCCAATAAGAGCGCCGCTGGCCAGCGGGTTCAGAAAATCCGAATCTTATGGGCCAGAAAATCCGAATCTTTAGAACATGAAAATCCGAATCGCTGACACCCGAAAATCCGAATTTGATGCAAGGGGATTGGTACAAGGGGGTCAGGTTTGTTTGTGCCATGTTGGTGCGAAGTAACCTGACCCCTTACACCAAGGGCTCGACTTTTAAGACATCATTAAGGCTTGCGTTGTGGAGCAAACTGCAGGTCAATGCTATTCTTTTACCTTATCGTACGGTGTTGTATTCTGCCTGAATTCTCTACCTGCGAGTAACGGATTGAACGCATCCAGGCGGAAAGGATGGCACGCCCGGTTAGCAGGGCAAACGCAAGCGATGAGTGGCATGGACCGACATAGCGAGCTCCAGCAGCACAAGACAGCGGCCGAGTACCGTCAAGCTGCCGACGAGCATGTGCGGACCCTCAAGGATTTCTGGAAGGATTTCCTGGTGAGCGGTCTGTTTGTGCTGGCCGCCATCGTTGCCATCTTTGCGTGCCTGGCCTGGTTTGCCGCGAATAACCGAGTGAGCGCCACGGGGAGCACGATCGGGGCGAAGGCGGATCGGTACACCCTAACTGCCGCGGGCGAGGGCAAACCTGACGCGCACGTGGGCTATTACGAGCGCACGGCCGAGGAAAAGCATACTATCGCCGGCCTGGATACGGCCGATGGCATGACCGTGACGCTTGATTCGAACCTCAACAACGAGACTGCGGGCTCTCTGTACCCGGGTGCTCGCGGCAAGATTACGTTTACGGTGACGCCGCACACGGATAACCTCGGCGATATCACGATCAACCTGTCCCGCATACTTAAGGCCAAGGGCAATATCTATGAGGAAGCTGATGGCAATCTGTCGGATGATGCGAGTACGCTGCTCAGCCTGGTAAAAGGCCACTTGCTGTTCTTTACGAGCTGCAAGAACGGCTATTACTCGGACCGCGTGGTTGATAGCAAGATCGAGATTCACAAGAGCGAATTTTGCGAAAACGGCGATGTGACCAAGCCAACGAACAAGTCCGTCACTATCAATCTGTACTGGGTATGGCCGGAGTACTTCCAAAACTTTGTCCTTACGGGCAACACGAATTACTACAAGAATCTGTTTGCGGCGCCGACGGACGGCAAGAATCCTGACTACGTCGCCCTGCAAGCGGATATGAACAAGAACAAAGTGAACTACTTCTTCGGCGCAGCAGGTGGCAAGGAGGCCGCCAGCGCTCCTACGGTTTCGGCCAGCATGACCTCCAGCGATACCGCCATCTGCTCGGCGCTGTACAACAATGCGGACGAGCAGATTGGCGATAAGGTCAAATACATCCAACTTAGAATGAGCGCTCAGGAAGGCGCGAGCTCATGAGTACCATGCAAACGCGCCTCGACGACGCCCACAAATGGATAGAAAGCCATCGCGCACAAGCCCTTGCGGTCTTGGTGCTCTTGGCGGCAATCGTTCTTATCGTCGGTCTGTCACTTTCGTGGTTTGTGGGAAGCAAAAGCCTGTCTACGGTGGGAAAAATTCAAACGCCGGCACAGCTTAAGGTGCTGGGTCCCAACCAGACGACCATTGAGCCCATCGAGATTTCGTATGACGAGTCGCGAGGCGATGCGAAGAACGCTGACGGCACGGTGACCGTCCGACGCGCGTTTTGCGTGCAGAGCGACAATGACGATGACCCCGGCGCTGGCCAGGCATTTGAGCTGCAGGTTGCCAATACCACGAATATCACGGGCCTGACAATCAACGTATACCGCGTGAAGGTCAACGACCCGTCGGCCCCGAGGGGCGATGTGGTCGGCCTCGACGGGCTCAACCGCACCTACTCATGGAGTAAGAAGGGCACCCCGATTGCGTTTACTTTTATTAACTCCGCGGACGGGACAGGCGCGTTGGCTAAAGAGCTTGAGGCAAATGATCCAACGTACGGTACTTATAAAAGTGTCCAGAAAAACGCTCGCCCGCTCTATCGATATCACACATTCCAAAAAGCCGATCTGGACGGTTGGAATGGTACGAAAGCCAACGCCGCCACAAACTTCATCATCGAGTGTACGTGGAATCCAGGCGTTGTGACCACAGGTAGTACCAAGGTTTCAAATGTCAAGGAGACCGACATGGTGTACCTAATCGCTCGCGGCACGAACGCCAACTAATAGCAGGAAGGGAGGGGCGCCAGATGAGCAAAGACAAGAACGAGCAAAATGAAATCGCAAGGCCTGTTGGCAAACACTTTGCGCAGGTTGATGATTCTAAGGCGAAGTCTTGCTTGGTGGAGTCGGCGCCCCCTGTTACCAAAGTGCGCAAGCGTCTGTGGGCGGTTGCGGTGCTGCTTTGTGCCGTCGCGATTGTGACGGGTACCTACCTTACCTACACGGCCTTTTTGGCGGGCGACTTCCTTAAGTCGGTTGCTGTTTCGGGCACGTCGCAGGCGCTGTTTGCCTCGGACATGCTTGCGGGCTACACAAACGAGAGCCTGGATGACGGGGAGATTGCCGTCCGAAGCGTCGTCGTCGACACCGATACGGGTAAGAAAACCTGCTCCTTTACCTTCCGCATTTACAACCATCTGTTGGGCGACAAGAACAAGGTTAATGACAAGGATGTCAATGCGACACTGAGCGTGAGGGCGACGGGCACGACGGGTACTTGGAGTGTTAACGGTACGCCCGCGCTGACGACGAGCGGCACGGTCGATCTTTCCTTCCCTGCCAACAAGGCAACCATGTATACCTATACGGTTACGTTTGACAAAGATGACCTCAACACAGCGTCCTTCACGGTCAAGGCCAAGGTCGGCCCCGACAGCCCCGGAACCAACCTTAAATGGCTCGCGGCCAAGATTGCGCCTGCCGAGCGCGCGGAGGTAACGGCCTCGGGCGTTTCGGGCGAGTGGGTCAATAAGAACTCGGATATCGGCGCTTTTGTCGCCTACAACTATCGTGTGACGGTTACAGGCGCTACGACCAAGGTGAAACTCACATGGGGGGACGGGGTCGAGCTCGATCCGTTCTTCGAGCAGAACCACAAGAACGGTAAAGGGCAGGCGACCGTCAGCGGCAACTCGGTCACATACGATGCGTCCCCCGGCTCGGAAATTATCACCTTTTACCGGAAAGGCACCTTGAAGCCGACCAGCTGGGAAGGCATTGGCGTTTCGTGTTCGGCCGCGAAGAACTAGCCGAAACGTTCCGCAAGCATAGATTTTGAGACCCCGCACGGGTCATGAGATAGAACGAGGTAGGATCAGATGAGAACGGCAAAGCGCATAACAACCGCATGCCTGACTGCAATCATGATTTTCCAGGCGCTCGCGCCTTCCACGGAGGTGTTCGCGCAAGAGCTCGACGCCGTTATGGAGGCGTCCGTCTCCGCCGCGCGTGCCGCGGGCAACGCCGCGCGCTCTGTGCAGGATGCCGTGGCCACCGCGCCGCAAGATGCCGACCAGGCTACATCTGATGACACCGCGGCGACCCCGGGCGCCGATGCGGGCACTACCGAGGGCGGCAACGGCTCAACCAACGCCGGCGAGTCGCAGGATTCCACGACCGATGGAGCCGGCGGTGGCGATGCCTCAACGGAAGGCGACGCATCCCAAGACGATGCAACTGACGATGACGGTGCCACTGACGAAGAGCAGACGAATGACGCGGACGCAGATGCTGCTGCACAGGCAAACACCACGTATGAGTACAGCACGGTTGATAAACTGAAGGCCGCTATTGGCGAGTCCAATGTTACTGTCGAAGGCGATAAGGTAACCAAAGTCACCATTGGGACCAGCGAGGATTTGATTAAGCTCTCCAACGCCGATCCCACCATTTACCAGGATGCGGCTCTCACGAAGGGCGGCGCGACGGGATCTGGCCTCAATCTATGCAACACGGTGACGGCCGCGGACGGTAAGGCCCTTTCCTTCTTGGGCCTTGGTGCCCAGAGCACGCCTTTTAAGGGGAGCTTTGACTTGGGGACCTCTCCTGTCGTTTTAAATAGGCCCCTGTTTAATAATGTTGAGCTGTCCACGGATATGACGCTTGCGCTCACTTGGGAGGGCACGACCAGCGATCCCGTTGTCGCGACGACGATTAACGGCGGGGACCATAAGCTGGCAGTTAACATCACTGCGGCCACCCTGTCTTCGCCGCTTTTGGGTTCCGTGTCGAGAGAACTCAGACTCGACGTGAACTATGCGGCGAAAGGCAACGAGACCCTTGCCATTAATATCCAATCTAAAACCGATAATGCTGGCCTGCTTGTGAATACTCTTGCAGATGCTGCGTCTCTTTCCGTTGAGAAGCTAGCGCTTCCGGGCACTTACAGTGGGGACCCGACTATCCAGACGACCAAGGACGGTACAAGCGCTGGCGGACTTATCGGCGTCTGCGGCAACGGCGCGACCGTGGCCATTAACGGCAATATTGACCTCTCTGCTTTTAGCGTCAAAGGCAGGGCTGCTAGCGGCGGTCTTATCGGTAAGGCAACCAGCCTCAACCTCACTATTGCCAATGGTACAACGATTAAACCGGCGCGCAACGTCGGCGATGAGGGCAGCGCTTGTTCTGGCGGCGTCATCGGCGACGTAAGCTTTGCGCGGGGATTTACCGTTACGCCCAACATGTTCGACTTAGGCGACCTTGTGACACTTGGTGCGTCGCAGCGCGCCGGCGCTCTTTTTGGCATGGCCGATATCTCTCATGGCGACATCGTGGTGCAAGGCGGGGCGTACAAGAGCAAACTCGCCTCAGGAAAAGGTGGCGGTGTTAGCGGCAGCTACGGCGGCCTTGTCGGCAAGGTGTTCGCGATGGCTACGGGCGTCGATGGGGCGCTGCGCGCCTTTGTTGTTGAAAAGGATGCAGATAAGAAAACGTGCTCAATTGCGTTTGACCTTGCGAGCGAGCTGTCCGACGCAGGCGGCGTTGTTGGCTATGTTGGCGATAGTGCGAATCCCAACTCGCAGCCTGTTGCTGTCGTGCTTAACGGCGTGACGGTTGCGTGCAAGGGAGACGCTTCGGCGCGAACGGATACCGGAAAGTTCGGTGGCGCCGTGGGTGTTGTCGACACGCGCAACGCGCTCGACGTGCGTGACTTTACGCTTACAAGTGATAAGGCCATTGGTGGTGCAGTAAAGAATCGTGCAGCTGGCATTGCGGGCTCCGCATGGAATGCCGTAATCAAGTTCAGCGGCATCACGGACCTGTCGGGCGCAAGTTTTGCCGAGAACGCCACGACGGGCCAGCTTGTATACGAGAACAATAACGCTCTGATCTTTGCTGTCGGCGATGGCTCTAACGGCAACGTAGCCGACGAAGGCACTACGGGTTGGACCTACAAGCGCAGCAACAAGGCCTCGAAGACGGATGACATCGCGACCTACGGCGAGGTTATTCGCCTGGGCGATAGTTTTATTACGCTTGATCCCAGCACTCATAAGCTGACCTTGCCGGCATCGTTGGCGCAGACCAACGGTGCCTACGCCCTAACCACAGCTGAGGATTTCGCCAAGCTTGCGATTACTTGGCAAACCAACGGCTACTACTCGATGGTTAACGGCGTTACCGAAAAAAATCTGAATGGCCTACAGTCCTCGACCATTACGGTGAACGGCACAATTGACCTCGCCGGCACAGGTCTGACGGGCTTCACGCAGGACCGCGCAAGCGATTCGCAAGTTTTCTCGGGTGCGTTGAATGGAGACGGTACGATCAAACTTGCCGTCGGCGAGGCGTACGGCAAGCGCGGGAACGCCCCTCTGGGCGCCGACGACATCAGTGCCGGCAACGGCAAAATCTACCGCCACGGCCGTCTGGGCTTGTTCGCAGCCGTTAACGGTGCAACCATCTCCAACGTCACCATCGCGGGCTCAATGAAGTTCGATAACGGCGTGGGCATTGATGCCGGATCGCTTGCGGGTACCGTTGCGGGTGGTCTGACGCTGTCTGGTGCAACGTGCAAGACGAATATCGCGTGCGATGATACGTTGGCTAATGATGTGAGCATTGGTGGAATTGCAGGCAGCGTGTCGGCAGCTTCTACGGTTACGTTTAAGGGTAACAGCAAGGCTCAAGCGGCCATCACTGCGGCTAAAACGCTTAACGGCAATATTCGCATTGGCGGCGCCGTCGGCTATGTGAGCGATTGCGCTTCGACATTCAATGTTGCGGGCCTCGAGATCGGTGGCAACATCGAAACCGGTGATTGCGCCAGCAACAAGATCGCCCAGGTCGGCGGTCTTATCGGCTGCATCGCACAGAGTACCTACAATGCAGGGGAAATAGTCGGCTCAGCTGATAAGTACGTGAACATTTCGGGCCTTTCGTTCAGCGCGTTCAAGATGAACGTCGGTAGGAACGGTGATGCGCTCAAGGGCACCGGTGGCCTTTTGGGCTACAGCTGGGGCAAAACTACCGTTACCATTGGCAATACTGCCGTGAACAACAGCGACAGCACCTATGCCCTCAAAACTTCTAACGACACGACTGTAACTGCAAACGACTCTACCGAGGTCGGCGGCCTCGTATACGCAGCCAGTGGTCACTGGATTATCAACAACTACGCCATCGATCTCTCGGGCACAACCATTCATGCAGACGCCGCCCAGACGCTCGGCGTTCTGGTTTGTCGTGGCTGCAAGGTGGATAATAAGACGACATATGGCGTCGAGAACTACATAGGTCTGTACTTGGAGGACAGGGCTTATTGGGGGACCGCCTATAGGGTGCCCAGCGGCGAGGGGTCCATCGTTGCGCCGGGTGTAACGTCTTTCGATGAATGGGTTGGCAGCGGTGTAAAACCAAACAAAGGCAGCAAACTCATGGACGCCGACTGGAACACGGTCGTTTCGCTGCACACGCAGAATGACAAGCTTAACATGGACGGCGATGCCACACATGACAACAGCTACCGGAACCGCTCGACTTTCGGCCAAAGTCACAAAACGAACGGCAATACCCGCTACTTCTACAACCTCGACAGAGCCTATGATAGGTGTGAAGGCGGCTTTAGCGGCGGCCAAATCAATACGGCGGACAAGCTACTCTTATGGTCTGCTTTCTGCTATGCTCCCGCCGGTATTCGTTCGACAATCGTTCCCAATGGTACGACAGGGCTCGATGGTTCCATAACCATAACCGGCACAATCGATTTGGCCGGCTACAGCTACTATCCTACTCAACCGATCGGAGAGGTGACGGTTAATAATGCGGCCATCACCTTCTACTACTCCAAGATCAAGGCCGAGCAGAATGGCAACAAGCTAAACTCCGATGCCACCCAGCACGAGAACATGCACTGCGGTCTTTTTCGAACGGTGGCAAACGGCGATCTCACGGTAAATAGTGTCACTTTGGGTGGTACCGTTGGGCCCGTTATCAATGACGCAAAGAGCTCTACTGACGCTATTGGCGCGGGCGGAAGCTCATCGGGCGCACTCGTGTGCCGCTACGTGTATGGGTCCATCGGTGGTAAGGGCACCACGATTAGAAAGATCTCAATCGACGGCCTTACGCTCAACAATCTGATTGTCGACGGCGCCAACAACGCCACGAACGCCAACGCCTATATGCCTCTGCTCATCAACGAGATGCAGAAGTACGTGAGCCTGAACGCGAAGAACATCAAGACTACTGGGTACACGAGTGGCACCAAGGCGGCTACGTCGCTGTTCGGAAAGCTTGGTGTAGGCAGTGAGGCCGATCAGGTGACGGCAAAGTTTGAGCGAATCAGCTTGCCCAGCCAAAATGACAATACGATTTTCACCCATGCGAGCCTGCTGGAGAGTTTTGGCTACAAAAGTACGGGCACGGGCTCTGCGGATTACACCTTTACTAAGGCCAATGCCAATGACGGAATGGTGACGTACGGAAGCGAAATTGATGCAAAGGGTAAGGAATACTCCGGCAAGCAGCTTTGGTATTACGACGAAGCGACGTATGACACCCCTAATGGTTTGGTGAAGGCTGGGGATAAGACGGCGAATGTCGATGCCCCCGTGTTTGGTGACTTCCTTCCTTATGTTTATAAGGGAAAAGCCGACGAGCCTGGCGTTCAGTACCACGAAATTAGGGTCAACCAGCGCATTCCAAAGCTGGTAACGGGATGTGGTACCTACGGCGATCCTTATTCCGTCACAAACGCGGCGGAGATGAATGCCATTGCCAACTACATTAATAACATGACGGCGCTTGACGGCTGGGAGGTCACCATCGTCGCCGACCAGGGTAGACTCTGCACCCGCCGCAGCAGCGATCACTCGACCAACAATGAGGTTACGTACGTCTACAAGCAGGCGAACGGTACCAATAATAAATGGGAGAAGAAGACCGGAGACGCGTCGACCGATTCCCCGCAGACGCTGAGCGACGAAACCATGCACCGCTATATGCAGAGCGCGTATTACAGTATCGAGCCTGCTGAGGGCAATACGATTACTCTCGACGGCGCATCATTTGGCGGTTTTGGAAATAGAGCCAACCCGTTTAGGGGCGTCATCGTTGGTAACCTTGGCAGTGATCATAAAAACGCAGCCATTAAGATAGAGAATAACGAGGGTTCGCTTCGCGGCCTTATTCCCTATAGCTACGGCAGCGTTGTGCGCAGCCTCAACATCAACTATGTGAACGCGCAGGCGACTATTACGTATTCCGCCAAGGATTCCGACGGCGTTCCGACAGCGTTTTTCGGTGGCGTTATCGGCTGCATCCTTGGCGGCGACAACATTATCGATGGTGCGGTCGTGAATGGGACAACGGCCGATAACCCCACAACCGGCTTTACGGTTGCCGGTGGCGGAACTAAGCCGCATCTTGTTCCCATCGGCGGGTACGTCGGCGCCATTGCGGGCGGCGGTGTGATTTTTCGTCATATGTCAGGGGTATCCTGGCGAGCTGGAGCCAGCAACAAATCGCAGGGCCTTGGAACGGGTAACTTCCGGCTGTACGACAACCCTTACGTTGGTCGCGTGATTGATGGCTATGCCTTTAGCGAGGGCTGTAAGGTTGAAAACGGTGACGCTAACTACAAGATTAACGAGCCCAACGTGAACGACACCGGCTGCGTAACCACAGTCGATACGTATAAGAAATACAGCTGGAATGTCAGTCGGCAAAACAACAATGCTCCGCAAACCACAGTCAAAGATTCACAGGGCCTGCTCGTGCTGTCTGCCATCATCAATAGCGGTGCGGGCGCTGGTGCTGCTCACACCGATGCGGCGGAAGGCGGCAAAGGCACGTATCGCGGGTCGCATGCATATGAGGGCAGTAGCGTCCATGGTGATATTCCCTCAACGGGATACAAGTTCGGAAATGAGCGGTATGGTAAGGTTCGCAACGCGAGCTACACTGCGGTTGGAAAGCCTGCCGATGTTGCGGCGGGCGATTTCGAGATCTCGATCAATGACGACCTTAAGGCGCCGGGCAACCAGGCATACCAAGGCGCATTAGACGGTCGAGACGGAGAAGATGTTAATTCACCCTATTTGGTGAAGAAATATGCAACCGATTGGCGCACGGGCTGTGTGTGCGCGATGGGCGTTTGCGGCATGGATCTGAAGTTTGAGCAGGGCGTGACCTATGACATGAGGGATTATGGCTCGGGTTTCTTGGGTCTTTCGGGCCGCTATTACTCAAATGCATGTGCGACCGACAAAAAGGTCAATGATAAAGATTTCATTACTCCTGGTATCGCCACTGTCAGCGGCAACGGCGCAACAATCAAAGTGTCGAACAACACGCGCGAATACGTGGATGACGACTACTGTGTGGCGGGCGTAGGCGGCCTGTTCAGCACTATCAAGTTCTACTCGAGTGCACTCAATAAAGGAAGCATCGAAGCAAATGGCAACGCAAACGTAAACAATCTCAACTTCAACGACTGCAATATTTCGCTTGCCTATGTATCTTTGAGTGGGAAAGAGCAATCCAAGTCGACGAGCAATACAAAAAGCGGTTGGGTGGGGGCTGGCTGCCTTGCGGGCTCAACTGCAAACCAGGGAGGTTCTGGCGGGGTCACCTATGGCGTGTTCAAAAAAGTGGTCATTTCTAGCAGTACCGTAGCCGGAGGTTGCATGGCCGGTGGCCTCATCGGAAGTGCCGGCCTTATGGCGCGCAGTACCGATGGCGCCAACGGTTCGATTGTGAATTACGGAGGAACACCCTCTCCAGTGCAGCTTTATGACTGCTCATACAGTGGAATCGCCGTTAGCGCACGTTCAAATGCTGGCGGATTTGTAGGATATATCAATTCGGGCACCTGCGGCATGTGGGTGTCGAAAGACACAACCGTTGCCGATAGTTCGACTATTTACATTGTTGAGAAGGCAGGCGATTCGCAGGATACGGGCAGCACTGCTGGAGGCATCTTCGGCCTTACGGGAGGTGCTCTAGTTGTGAATACCGGGCAGGGCGAAAATGCGAGCCAGGTGGCAACGATCAAAGATGTGTCCCTTGTTGTTAACCACAAGGCGCTTGGCGTGGGCGGAATTGCGGGACGCACAGTAACCTATGCTTCTAATATTAATCGCGTTAAGGTGATATCAACCAATCAGGCCTCGGAAGAAGCGCCCACTTACTTTGGCTCTTTGCACGCGGCGGAAAATACTGTCAATTCGTATGCCACAAGCACGGGAGGCATTATTGGATCGACAGGAAATAACGTGACACTTAATTCCTGTACGGTTGAAAAGATTCGCATGGGCGTAACCGAGCATGCTGGTGGCCTTGTGGGGGCAACATCAAATGGAAACACGCTGAGTGTCAACAATATCACTGTCGATGGCGTGCAATTTGATGGCGCTCGTTGTGGCGGCATCCTTGGAAACTGCCAAGGCCAGGGTGCAACCAATGTTATCGTTACGAATACGACCGTGCGGAACTGCTCGTTCGGAACGCTTAATTCAACGTGGAACCATAGTGATGGAAACCTGAGAAATCATTCCGGTGGCATTGTCGGTGCCGCGTCCGGCACAATTAAGATTGCTAACGTTCTAATTCGCGAAAACGATTTTAAGCAGCCGGGCGGTCAAGGCTTCTTGTTGGGCGATACCGCGCAGTATGCGGCTGACTTCAAAGGCCTCTACGCCGCGGGCGTCGATATCATACTTAAGGATCGGTCTGACAATTCTACGGCTCAAAAACCGATTAAGTATTTCAATGACAGCGCCGTCGCCAACGTAAACAAGAAGTCGTATATCGCGTTTGGTGACTATAATGACACGCTTACTAATGACACGCATACTGAGTCGGAAACGAGCAAAACGCTGTACGGCGCTGATGCGGCCGACAGCACGACTGCAGCCGTTTCGCCCTACGTGACTACGAGACCGGTGAGCAAACTGGCGGTGCGTGCCTCTGACAACGACGCAACCGATCGTTATCTGTTCGGTGACGGTGTGAACGTTTCTGGTGCATCGACTATCCAGGACGAAGCGGTGAAGAATGTCACCGGCCGCTACACCTACACCAATATCGGCGGCATCGACAAAGACGGCGCCTATCAAAATACCTCGAGCTACTTGGCCTCAAGTGCCGGTAAGTTCAATGCAAACAATGACACGGATGCCACAAAGTCGAATGCCAACCCCGATGTCCTTGTCCTTTCGGGCAACGACTCGGATACCGTTAAGGACTATCTCAACATTGTTACCAACGGTGGTTATTCGGATGCGCTGCGCCTGAACGCAGGAGGATCGCACGTTTCGGCAACGGTCGACGTGTTCCAGCTCAAGAACGGTGTCTTTGTAAAGCAAACCAATGTTACCGACCGGGCGCTCGACGTTAAGGGCAGCGGCTCTTCTTTGTCGATCGGCGCTAACTCCAACTGGGATAACGGCAAGGGCCGCTTCAACCTGCTCACCGTCACCTTTACCGAGGCCGGCCAGAGCTATAAGGTTATGGTGCCCATCATCGTCAAGCGCGTGCTCGAGATTAACTTTACGGCAACGTATTCCGAGGGCTCGAACTTCAACAGCGCCGACTACAGCACCAAGTACGACAAGCACGTGCTCATTAGCAGCGGCGAGACTATGACGGGCTATCTTACCTGGACATACAACAAGGCGTATGCCCAGGAGACGGAGTATGGCTGGAATACGCACCTGGCAAGCGGCGGCGACATGAGGCCGCTTAACAAGCGCATTGAGTTCGGCGGAAAAAAGGGGGCGCTGCCTGTGGGCGCGCAGCTGACGCTCGTGGATACGGCGCACAATAACAAGGAGTATCACTACACGGTGCCCGAGGGAGGATCCTGCACATCGGTTGCGCTGACGGACTTTGAGGACTCCAGCGGAAATCACTATACGGAGCAGTGGCTCAGCGAGACCATGGGCGCGACGGCAACAGAAGCGGACGACGGCACGTGGGTTAAGCTGACTAATAAGGAGAAGGGCGAGAAGACCGAAGCCGAACTAGCCGGTATTGCTGGCGCGAAGATCGGCAACGACTACTACCGCGTCAAGACCGATACGGATAAGAAACCGTTCTACAGCTTGACGGTTCCCAAGAAGAAGGCCGACGAGCAGCCCAAGAGTGAGAGCTTCTATCTTGTTGTCCGCACGCCAAAGGGCTCGGCCAGCGTCAACGGATATACCGGTACATCGGTTAAGACAAGCGTGAACACGCATCTTAACTACACGCTTCGTAATAAAGATGAGACGAAGGACTCGCACGAGAACACCGCCTCGACGTATAGCGTTGCCACGAACTTCCAGCATAATTTGGTGGACAACAAATCGGGCACTAACCAGATGGCCGTGAGAGGAACGACCTATCGGCTGGATATGGATGTGGACGACACCGTCACGTTTGGCGAGCAGGAATATACGACTACCGATGCGCTGTACTACCAGCTGGATTCTTCGCTCGTGAACTACCAGGGCAGCAGCGCCGCGGGCGCGCATGGCTACCCGACTGGAACCCAGGGCACGTATTCGTTCTACGTGATGGTGAGGAACAATTACTACACGTGGGATGGTTTTAAGTGGACTGATGCCGGCACGACGAAAACGCCGGCGATTGCTGCCAAAGACTGGTCTGCAACGGGCGGCGACATGTCGCTTGTGCTTGCCGATGCTAACGGTAATGCCATCGATCTCTCCGGCATTCGCGAGATCGCCAAGAAGAGCGGCAACGCCTTCACCATTACTATGAAGGCGAATCTCACCATGACGGAACCTGCGTGCCAGGCGGGCATCGTGGCCTCGCAGAAGAGTGGCGCCGACCGCTACACCAAGCCCAACTACCGCGCGTACCTTTCCACGCATGCCGACACGCTCAGCACCAGTAGCAACTCGGACTACAGCGATGGTAAAGCCGGATATTACCGTATGGATGTGGGCTCGTCGACTATTGCGCTCGAGGCTTCTAAGAAGTCGCAGCTGGGCATCAATATCGATGATCTCAAGTCCGCCGACGGCGAGATCGCGCTGGTGGGAACGTATGATTTCTCCAAGGTCACGGGTGCCGATGCGATGATTTCCAATGCTACTGAGGTGACCTATACGCTGACCTTGCAGCAGCGGCAGGATGACGGCTCGTATGGGGACGTGAAGGGCATCGCGAACTACCTGTCGGTGCTCGGCAGCGATCACCTAGGCGCGGGTGAGGTGTCGCCTGATGGCAATAGCTATGTGTTCACCGATAGCAAGCCGAGCGGTACGTTCGTCACGCGCGACGGCAACAGCCTTGCCTTTAAGCATGCCTTCCGCGTCAAGGTGAACACCAATGTCGAGAAGACTGGACAGACCTATGCCAACTACCGCTTGGTGCTTACGGCCCATATGTCCGGTGGCGGCGTAAACGACACGCCGGTCAACGTCAGCAACCTCGATGGCTATGCGCACTCCGACTGCGTAACGTATACGCTAGCGCGTATCAATACGGAGGGCATTCAGCACGGCTTCGGGACCAACTAGCTATGCAAGGGGCGGCAACCACCCGGTTGCCCCCCCTTCTTGCTCGTGCGGACTCGCTGACGACCTTTCTGGACAGTTAGTTCAAATACGTATAAATCAAGACCCCGGTAGACGCTCCTGACGCACGTTTTGAAGTAATAAGCAGCCCAAAACTACGATTTGGTGACCGAATGGACTCGATTTACATGCGAATGATCGCCGGCGGGCCCTCTCAGGGGGCCGGGGTGCAGCTTCGGAGCCGTCAAAAAAAATACGTATCTGAACTAACTGTCCATCCGCCGTCGGAGGAAGGTGTTTCCGCTTCTCACTAGCTTTCCAGCTTTCCACGTAACTTACCACCTAAGGTGGAAAGCTGGGAAGTGAGCTGGGAAGCTGGAAAGCAAGTGGAAAGCTGACAAAGTGGATGCGGGTTGACGAGGGGTTATAATTACCCTCCAGCATGGAACTGCCAAACGGGTACCAATTTAGTCGACAGGCCTTCGCCATCCAGCCGTGCGCTAACCACCAGCGTAAATAAATGCTAAAAAATATCCGCAAATTGCTCTAAATGCCCAGATAGCGAAATTGCGATTTTCAATTAACTGCTAAGCGCAAACAGCAAAATGCTACTATCTAACATGCACGTGAGAAAACACGTAAACGGTTAAGGCTAAGAAGTGGCAGGTATGTCAGAAGCAACAAGGGCTCGCACGCATGCGCCCGAAGTTAGGCAGCGCGCCGTCGAGGTCCTCCAAGAGGGGGTCGGTCATCGTGCCCTCGCCGCGGAGCTTGGCATTCCCCAGGCCACGGCTCGTCAGTGGGCCCGCGCGTATGCCGTGGGCGGTGCCGACGCCGTGCTCAACGCGGGCTCACGTCACCGCACGTATTCGTACGACGTCAAGCTCGCCGTGGTAAAGGACCGACTGGAAAACGGCCTGACGGTTCGCGAGGCCATGATCAAGCACAAGATTCCCAGTGAGTCTTCGGTCAAGGCTTGGTGTCGTCAGTATCGCGATGGCGGCGCTGACGCGCTTATCGATAAGCCGCGTGGTCGCAAGCCGCGCGCTAAGCGGGCAGAGTAGCAAGAGGGTGCGCCCACGGGGGCGCATTTTTCTTGCCGCGCCAACTTATTGGACCGCCGCGAGCCTATCGGGACATCTCCAACGTGGCCAATAAACCGCGCGCAGTGGACCGCGCGCCCGTCGCTGCGGTAAGGAAACGCCGCCCTCTACTCCAATGCGGACAGACACCTTACCCTGTACGCCTAAAACGCCCCAGTTGACCGAAAACCCGCCGCCGCCACTCCTCAGCTGAGCTATAACGTTAAACAATTGCAGCGTTTTTGCATGGGGAAGTGATGGTATGACATTGCTGTATTTCCTTACCCTGTTTCCGCTGGTACCGGCGCTGGGCATGCTGCTCGCGCGCGGTGACCGCGCCCTCGATGCGGTGGGGCTCATAGGCGCCGGCATTATTATGGCGGTGACAGTTGTGGTCGCCGTCATGTTTTTAGGCACGGGTCCGCAGAGCCTTGAGGTTGCCCCCGGCACCTCGCACGTGCTCTCGATCATCAGCTCCGTCATCGACGTGATCCTGTGCGCCATCATCCTGTACAACGCGCGCAAATTTAAGAGCACACTCGCCACGGTGCTCGGCATAGTCCAGCTGGTGGGCTCGTTCGCCTTTGCGGCCATGACGTTGCCCGCGGCCGAGGTCGTCACCGCCACCCCGCTCTACCTGGACTACATGAGCGTGATCATGGTGCTTGCCGTCGGCATCGTCGGCAGCCTGATCTGCGTGTACGCTCTGGGCTACATGAAGGACTTCCAGGTCCACGATGAGCACGAGGCAGCGCTGCGCGGACGGACCGCGCCCGACCGTCGCCCGCAGTTCCTGGCGCTCATGTTCCTGTTCCTCTCGGCCATGTTCGTCATCGTGACGAGCGATAACCTGGAGTGGCTATTCTGCGGTTGGGAAATCACCACCGTGTGCTCGTTCCTCATGATTGGCTACACGCGCACGCCCGAGGCCATCAAAAACGCCTTTACCCAGATCATCCTCAACATGCTGGGCGGCATCGCGTTTTTGGCCGGACTCATGTACCTGCACGTTAGCGGCATGCCGCTGACCATCTCGGGCATGATCGAGCTTTCCGGCGCCGGTACCGCGCAGTCCGCGCTGCTGGTGATGCCGGTCGTTCTGCTGTCGCTCGCCGCACTCACCAAGGCCGCACAGATGCCGTTCCACACTTGGCTGCTCGGTGCCATGGTTGCCCCCACGCCCACGAGTGCCCTGCTGCACTCGTCAACCATGGTCAAAGCCGGTGTGTTCCTGATGGTCAAGCTGAGCCCGCTCTATGCCATCTATCCCGTGACCGGCTTTATGGTCACGAGTGTGGGTGCCATCACGTTTTTGCTCGCTGCCCTCATGGCCATCTCGCAGAGCAACGCCAAACGCGTGCTCGCGTACTCCACCATTTCCAACCTGGGCCTCATCAGTGCCTGCTTGGGTGTCGGCGCGCCCGAGGCCGTATGGGCGGCCATCTTCCTGATCCTGTTCCACACGGTGGCCAAATCGCTGCTGTTCCTGTGCGTGGGCACGGCCGAGCATCATATCGGCAGCCGCAATATCGAGGACATGGACGGTATGTTCAGCCGCATGCCGCGCCTGACGCGTCTGATGATGCTGGGCATCATGGGCATGTTCGTGGCGCCGTTTGGCATGCTCGTGTCCAAGTGGGGTGCCCTGGTGGCGTTTGCCCAGACCGGCAACGTGCTCATGATCATGGTGCTCGCCTTTGGCTCGGCCGCGACGTTCTTCTTCTGGGGTAAATGGCTGGCCAAGCTTTCGGGCGTGGATTCTACGGCCGAAAACGTGGAGGGCAATGTCCATAAGACCGAATGGATAGCGCTCAACACCATCGCCGCGTTGCTGGTGTTGTGCTGCGTTGCCTTCCCGCTCATCTCGAGCGGCCTGGTGTCGCCTTACCTGGACATGGTGTTTGGCCGCGTGCCGTACGTTATTGGCAAGGACGCCATGTATCTGATGGTGGTCATCGTGGCTTTTATCGCCGTGGTGCTGCTGACGTCGTTCCGCGTGAGCAACAAACCGCACGTAAACGTATATCTTTCGGGTGTGGGAACCGACAATTACCGCCATTTCCGCGGCTCGATGGGTCACGAGATAAAGGCCGAAAAGCGCAATTGGTACCTGGAGGACGCTCTTGGCGAGAAGCGCATTGGCCCCGCGGGTAGCGTCGTGTGCTGCAGCATTATCTTGTTTGCGCTGCTGTGCTGCGTATGGATTGGGCCCGAGCGGCTTGCCATGAGCGTGCCCTCGGTGTTGCGCGGCAAGTACTTCGAAGGTTCGGGCGTCGTGGGCATTTTTATTGGCACCGTGGCGTTTGCCTTGCTGGCGCCCCTTGTGGGCGGTCTGATTGACGGCATTGACCGCAAGCTGTCCGCCCGCATGCAGGGCCGCGTGGGACCGCGTCTGCTGCAGCCCTTCTACGATGTTGCCAAGCTCCTGCGCAAGGCCCCCGCCAGCGTAAACACCATGGACGATACCTACATGGCGTGCGCGCTCATCTTTACCGTGGTGGGCGGCGGCATCTTTGTGTCGGGCTCCAACACACTGCTGTGCGCCTTTATGGTTACCCTTGCTGCGATCTTTGTGGTGCTGGCGTCCGCCTCGACGCAAAGCCCGTTTGCCCAGGTTGGCGCCGATCGTGAGCTGCTGCAGGTTATGAGTTACGAGCCCGCCGTTCTGCTGATGAGCGTGGGCCTGTATCTTGCCACCGATAGCTTCGATTCCATCGCCGTGACGGGGCAGTCGGCCCCTATCATCGTGTACAGCGCGCCCATTTTCCTCGCGCTGCTCGCGGTGCTTACCATCAAGCTGCGCAAGTCGCCGTTTGACCTTTCGTACTCGCATCACGCGCATCAGGAGATTGTCCAGGGCATCGCCACCGAGATGAGCGGCGGCACGCTGGCCAAGATGACCCTCATGCACTGGTGCGAGACCGTACTGTTTTTGATGTGGGTGGGCATGTTCTTTGTCTGGGATAACCCGGTGAGCTGGGTCGTTGCCCTGGTCGTCATGGCTGTGACGTATTTTGTCGAGGTACTGATCGACAACACCTTCGCCCGTAGCACCTGGCGCAGCTGCTTTAAGCTCGGCTGGGGCGTGGCGCTGGTGTTTGGCCTGCTCAACCTTATGCCCATCCTCGTCGACGTGTTTATTTAGGAGGCGGCATCCATGGATCATAAAATGTCGCGCTCGCCGTGGGTTATTCATTACGACGGCTCGAGCTGCAACGGATGCGATATCGAGGTGCTGGCCTCGCTCACGCCGCTGTTCGATGCGGAGCGCTTTGGTGTGGTCAACACCGGCAACCCCAAGCACGCGGATATCTTTTTGGTGACGGGTTCGGTCAACGCGCAGAACCTGCCCGTCGTGCGCCAGATCTACAACCAGATGCTCGAGCCCAAGTGTGTGGTGGCGTGCGGTATCTGCGCGTGCTCAGGTGGCGTGTTCCGCGATGCCTACAACGTGATCGGCGGCGTGGACCGCGCGATTCCCGTGGACGTGTACGCGCCCGGGTGCGCCATTCGTCCCGAGACCGTGATCGATGCCATCGTGGAGGCGTGCGGCATCCTTGATCAGAAGGAGGCCGTGATGCGTGCTGGCGGCGATCCGCTTACCGTGGGCGGCGCCGCAACCTGGGACGGTGGCGTTGAGCTGAGCGACGACGGGTTTGTAGCTGCTGCGGGCGCCGGGGCCGGTGTCGACGCAGGCACGGCTGACGGTGTGCCCGCCGCTGCAAAGGAGGCCGAGTAATGCAAAAGGCAATCTATACCACCGTCGGGATCGACGAGCTCCTGGCGCATGTGCAGGCGCTCAAGGGTGCCGGCGCGCGCTTTGTGCAGATGCATGCCGAGCGCTGTGTGGACGACGGATCGTATCGCCTGGTCTATACGTTTATCAATGTTCGTGCTGCTCAGGAGCATATTGCACAGGACGGCAGCTATGCGATTGAGAATCTGGTGGTCGAGGGTATCGACCAGTACCAGGAGATTCCGTCCATCAGCTCGTATTATCCGGCGGTGTTTCCGTTTGAGAACGAGGTGCATGACCTGTTTGGTCTTGCCATTACCGACATGCAGATTGACTTTAAGGGCTTTTTCTACCAGGTCTCGACCGCCGAGCCCATGAGTGTAATTACACCTGAGGTGAAAACTGCGCGCGAGAAGGCCATGAAGGTCCGCGCCGCTGCCGAGGCCAAGGCGCGCAAGGCCGCCGAGAAGGCTGCTGCCGCTGCTGCTGCGGGGGAGGGCGCCGAGGGTGCCGGCGATGCTGCGAGGGCTACTGCCGTCCAGCCCGCCGCGGCTGCCGGCTCCGATGCTCAGCATGACGAGGCCGCTGCGAAGGCCGCGCTCAAGGCTGCCGAGATAGAGGCAAAGCTCGCCGCCATGGATCCCGAGAAAGCGGCCAAGGTCCGCGCGGCGCTTGCCGCCAAGGTCGCCCGCGACAAGCAGAAAAAGGAGGCGTAAGGTCCATGGCACATCGCTCCGTTATTCCGTTTGGCCCGCAGCACCCGGTGCTACCCGAGCCGCTTCACTTGGACCTAGTGCTCGAGGACGACCGCGTTATCGAGGCAATTCCGCAGATCGGCTTTGTGCACCGCGGACTCGAGAAGCTCACCGAAAAGCGCGATATGCACCAGTTTGGCTACATCGCCGAGCGCATCTGCGGCATCTGCGCCGTGGGTCACAGTTACGGCTATGCCAGCGCCTGCGAGCGCATGCTCGACATCGAGGTGCCCGGCCGTGTGCAGTATATCCGCACCATTCTGCACGAGCTCTCGCGTATTCACTCGCATTTGCTGTGGCTGGGCCTGCTCGCCGATGCCTTTGGCTTCGAGGCGCTGTTCTATCGGTCGTGGACGCTGCGCGAGCAGATTCTCAAGATCTTCGAGAGTACGTGCGGCGGCCGCGTGATTCTGTCGATCAACGAGATCGGCGGCCTTAAGCACGACATCGAGGACTCCGAGCTGGCGGGCATTGTCCAGACGCTCGATGCCATGCGTCCCGACTACGAGGCCCTGGTGCATACGTTTTTGAACGACGACAGCTGCGGCGAGCGCTTGCATGGCGTGGGCGTGATCAGCAAGAAGGATGCGCTGGAGTTTTCGATGGTCGGCCCGTTTGGGCGCGCCTCGGGCGTGGACTACGACGTGCGCATGTTTGGCGACGGCGCCTATGCGGATCTGGCTGCGTTTGAGCCCATCGTGGCGACCGACGGCGACTGCTATGCCCGCTGCCAGGTGCGTTGTGCCGAGGTCACGCAGGCCATGGACATCATTAAGGAGCTTGCGGGCAAGATTCCGCACGACGGTATCGGCGGGCGCACCAAGCTCACGCCGGCCGACGGCGCGCGCGGCGAGGTTGTGATTGAGCAACCGCGCGGCGAGGCGTATTACTATGTGCGCGGCAACGGCACCAAGAACCTGGACCGCTTCCGCGTGCGCACGCCGACGTCGCAGAACCTGGCTGGTCTGACGCATGCGCTGCAAGGCGTGCTCCTTGCCAACGTGCCTATGATTATCCTGACCATCGACCCCTGCATTAGCTGCACGGAAAGGTAGGCGCGGCATGAGTTTGCTGACATTTGCCAAGACGGCCTTGGGTTCTATGGTCAAGCAGCCGGTCACGGTGTGCTATCCGCAGGAGAAGCTGACGGCGCCCGAGCGCTTGCGCGGGCATATCGTCAATGACATGGATGTGTGCATCTGCTGCGGCATGTGCGCGCGGCGTTGCCCGGCGGGCGCGCTCGCGGTCGATCGCAAGGGCGGCACCTGGTCGATTGACCCGTACGCCTGCGTGGTGTGCGGCGAGTGCATCGAGAGCTGCCCCAAGCACTGCCTGAGCATGGACACCGCCCGTACTCCGGTTGCGGCGGACAAGGCTCCCACGGTAAAAAACAAGCCGGAGTAGCGCCGGGATGGGGCCGGTGGGGCAAA
Source organism: Collinsella sp. (assembly GCA_022728415.1). Next base: position 21,679 of record JAIJJM010000005.1, read on the forward strand.
ATTGCCCCACCGGCCCCGCGCGTGAACGCGCGGTTGGGCCGCCGCGAACAAAACTATGCCGGTTTACTACGATGAATTCGACATTTCCGACCATGACTGCATTTTTCTAAATATTGCAAGCGTTCTACTTGCGGTTTTGCAAGAGCGCAATTTGACGTGGTCGAAGGCGGGCGATCCATCGTAGTAAACCGGCATAGTTTTGAAATGGCATTAAATCGGTAGCAGCCATTTTGCTACGTCGGAGTGCCGGCCATTGGGTAATTATCCCCGCAGGTAGGCGATGGCGATCTGCGTGCGGTTGCGCAGGCCCATTTTGGCCAGGATCGAGCTGATGTGGTTGCGCACCGTGCCTTCTCCCATATAAGCCGCGGCAGCGATCTCCTTGTTGTCGAGGCCGCGGGCGATGAGCTCGGCGACTTCGAACTCGCGCTCGGTCAGACCGGCAAAGGCCGCGGGCCGGCAGGTCGCACCGGCCTCAGCGTTCGCCCCATCAAAATCGACATCCTCGATCGCCTTGCCCTCGAGCACGCGTTTGCCGTCCATGACCTGCGTCAACGCTGGCGGAATGGCGGCGACATCGGTTTTGATCAGATAGCCGCGGGCACCCAGTTTGAGCGCCGACACAATGTACTCGTCATCCGAGAACGTCGTCAGAAACACCACACGCGCCGCAGGGTCGCGCTCAAGGATTTCGCGTGCCGCCGAAAGGCCGTCGCGCCCCGGCATCTGAATGTCGAGCAGTGCGATATCGGGTGCGTGTTCGGCATAAAGAGCCACTGCGTCGTTGCCGTTGGCGCCGGTACCCACCACCTCGATCTGCGGCTGGGCACCCAGGATAATCTTGAGCGAATCGACCACCAAGCGGTCGTCGTCGACAACGATGAGCCTCATCGGTCCTCATCTCCTTGCTGTTTGGGAACAGTGGCAAACACACGCCAGCCGCCGGCGCCGGCACGCGGGCCGGCGGTGAAAGTGCCGCCAAGCGCCTCGACTCGCTCGCGCATGGAGGCGAGCCCCATGCCTTCCGCGGCGCCGCGGCCGCTTGCTTGAACCCCGCCCGCGCCATCGTCGGTCACGATGAGCTGGTAAAACGACGGATGCTCCATGCACCGTACGGTGACAGCATGGGCGCAAGCGTGGCGCATGGTGTTGGAGAGCGCCTCGCGCAGGACCGCCGCAAAGCAGTTCGCGACGTTTGCGGGCGCGTGTTCGGTCATAACTTCAAGCTCAATCTGCGGGCCGCCGTCCGAACGTGCGCCTTCAACAATGCGTTCGAGCTGCACGGAAAGGTCGACGGCGTTGTCGTTGAGCGCGTGGACGCTGGTGCGCACAAGCTGGAGCGCCTCGTCAACCGTGCGCTTGACGTCGGCAAAATCGGCGGCGACGCCGGGCTCGTCGGCGTGGACCACGCGCAGGGCTTCGGTCTGCAATGAGGCGCGCGTGAGCTGGTGCCCGACGTTATCGTGGAT
>JAIJJM010000312.1 GCA_022728415.1 Collinsella sp.
ATCTGGACGTGCCTTTGACCAGCCCGCCGAGGAAGGCCGCCCAGGAGTCCTCGCTCTCGGTGTCGACCACGTCGCAGCCCAGGAAGTGCTTGCGCCCGTCGGCGCCCAGCCCGATCGCGGTCACGACGCCCTGCGAGACGACCGACGAGCCGACCCTGCAGCTCATGTAGGTGGCGTCGAGCCACAGGTAGCAGCACGGCGTGCCGGACAGGTCGCGGCGGCGGAACTCGGCCACCTCGGCGTCGAGGCCGGAGCAGAGGCTCGAGACCTCCGAGCTCGACAGCGAGGATATGCCCAGCTTGGACGCCACGCGCTCGACCTTGCGGGTGGACACGCCGCACACGTACATCTCCTGCACGATGGCGGCCACCGAGGTGTCGACGCGCGACCAGCGCGCGAGCATGCCCTCGGGGTAGTAGGTGCCGTGCCTGAGCTTGGGTATCTCGAGCTCCACGTCGCCCACGGCGGTCTTGAGCGACCTGGGGCGGTAGCCGTTGCGGCTGTTCTCCCTGCCGTCGGCGCGCTCGTTGCGGCCCGCGCCGCACATCTGCTGGGCCTCGGAGTCCATCAGCGCGTTCATCACGCCGCCCAGCACCCTGCACGCGAACTCGCGCGCGTCGCCGCACTCCTGCCAAAGCCGCGCCGCCTCGAGGGCCTCGTCGCGGCTGAGGCGCAGAACACTCTCTTCTTGGGGCATCGCCTTTCCCTTCATTCGTCACCTTCACTACTCCAACGACGAATTCTAGGCGGTGCCCCCGCCCTTTCAAGGAAGGGCGGGGGCGGGGCATGCCCCGCCTCTTACACCACATCTCTGCGCGCTACCAATTTCAAGTCCAGTTTTGCCGATTACGGCCAAGAATCGCTGCTACTAAAAAGGTAACAGTACTCATATTTGCCCTTTTTTGGCCGCAAGCCCTAAAACAAGCCTCGCCAGGGTCGGGAAACGGGCCAAATCGTCGGCCTCGAGGCTTATTCCACGGTGCCGTAGACAGCGCCCCAGCCGTGGGCGGCCAAGGCGGAGTTGAGCTGGTCGCAAAGTGACTGGCGGTCGTAATAGCCGGGCGGTAGCAGGTTGACAATTTCCATGAGATCGGGTGCCAGGTCCAAGATTTCGGCCTGTACGATCAGATCCAGGCGGTCGATGGCGTGACGGTCGTAAAACAGCCCGTCGACCAGGCGCTGCAGGTCGCCGAATTCCTCGGCCTGGAACGATCCGTACTCCATAGTGCCTCCTTGGGCGCCCCACGCCGGCATGCGCGGCGATTCGTAATTCATTGCGATGGACTTAATCTATCACGGCTTCATAACGTTTCGACGGTGGCGGTCTATACTTAGAAGAACTGCAATGTACCGCTTCGCGAAAGGTCGCACCCATGCAGACGATCTACCAGAAGATGGAGACCACCGAACTCGATGCCGCCATCGAGGCGCTCAAAGTCGAGGTCGCCGAGGTCAAGGCCAAGGGCCTGGCGCTCGATATGGCCCGCGGCAAGCCGTCACCCTCCCAGGTGGACATCTCGCGCCCCATGCTCGATATCCTCAACGCCGACGCCGATCTGCACGACGGCAGCGTCGACTGCTCCAACTATGGCTGCTTCGAGGGCATTCCCTCGGCACGCAAGTTGGCAGGGGAGTTCCTGGGCTGCCCCGCCGAGCAGACGCTCGTGCTGGGTTCGTCGAGCCTTTTGATCGAGCATGACATCGCCGGCATGTTCTGGCGTTGCGGTTCGTGCGGCAGCGAGCCCTGGGACGCCTACGAGGCCGCGCACGACGGCAAGAAGGTCAAGTTCCTGTGCCCCGTTCCCGGCTACGATCGCCACTTTGGCATCACCGCCGACTTGGGCATCGAGAACGTCCCCGTCGCGATGACCGACAGCGGCCCCGACATGGACGAGATCGAGCGCCTCGTTGCCGCCGACGATTCCATCAAGGGTATCTGGTGCGTACCCAAGTATTCCAATCCCACGGGCATCACCTTTAGCGAGGACACCGTGCGCCGCCTGGTCGAGATGCCCACGGCCGCGCCCGATTTCCGCATCTTTTGGGACAACGCCTACTGCGTGCACGACCTGTACGACGAGACCGACGAGCTCGCAAGCATCTTTGACCTCGCTCGGGCGGCGGGCACCGAGGATCGCGTGGTGGCCTTTGCCTCGACGTCCAAGATCACCTTCCCGGGCGCCGGCATCGGCTTTATCGGTGCGAGCCCCGCGGTTATCGCCGAGTTCTCCAAGCGCCTGAAGGCCGGCCTCATCAGCGCCGACAAGCTCAACCAGCTGCGTCACGTGCGCTTCCTTCCCACCATCGAGGCGGTCAAGGAGCACATGAAAAAGCATGCCGAGTTCCTGCGCCCGCGCTTTGAGGCCGTCGAGCGCAAGCTCACCGAGGGCTTGGGCGACACGGGCTGTGCCACCTGGACGCATCCCCGCGGCGGCTACTTTGTGAGCTTCGATGGTCCCGAGGGCTCGGCCAAAAAGGTCGCCGCGCTTTGCGCCGACCTGGGCGTCAAGCTCACGCCGGCCGGCGCTACCTGGCCCTATGGCAAGGACCCGCGCGACACCAACATCCGCATCGCGCCGAGTTATCCCACGGTCGAGGACCTGGAGGCCGCGCTCGATGTGCTGGTGCTGGCCGTTAAGCTGGTCGCTGCCGAGCTCGCGCGTGCCGAGCGCGCCTAACGCGCGGCTTCCCGTACTATCCGCACTTTCGATACGCAAAGGAGCGTATACATGGATTTGGGTATTTCCACCAACCCCACGCCAGAGCTCTACACCATTAAGGTAACCGGCGAGATCGATATCTCTAACGCCGATAGCCTGCGCAATGCTATCGACCTGGCGCTCGAGCAGCCCACTGAGGCTGTTGAGCTCGATTTTGCCCAGGTGAGCTACATCGATTCGACGGGCATTGGCGTGCTCGTGGGCGCCGCGCACCACGCGGTCGATCACGGCAAACGCTTTAGCTGCGCCAATGTGCAGCCCCCGGTGATGCGCGTGGTTCAGCTGTTGGGTGTCGACCAGGAGATTTCGATCACCGCTGCATAATCCCTGCCCCAAAAGGGTGTGCCGTTTGGCATATGTTTGTGATGCGCTCGGACGTTTTGGCGTCCGGGCGCTATACTTGACCGAATGAATAGACGAGTTCCGGCCGAATGGCGCGGTGCGGGCTCGACTCACATCGAGCCTTGGAGGTATGTGTGTTTGGTATTGGAGAGGGTGAGCTCGCGATCATCGTGGTCTTCGGCTTTTTGCTGTTTGGCCCGGATAAGCTCCCGCAGATGGGCCGCACGATTGGCCGTGCCATCCGTCAGTTCCGCGAGACGCAGGAAAAGATGACGGCCGTTGTTCAGTCCGAGATTATCGATCCGGTAAGTGAGGCCGCGTCGGCCCCGGTCAAGCCCAAGAAGGCTGCCGTCGATGACGATTCCGATGCGGACGAGGATGCCGCCGAGAAGGCAGCACCCGCCAAGAAGGAGACCTTTGCCGAGCGTCGCGCCCGTCTTGCTGCCGAGAAGGCCGCAAGCGAGGGTGCCGTTGAGGGCGAGAACGCTGCCGAGGAGACGGAGGCCGATGCCGCCGCCGAGTCCGCTTCCGCTGCAGAGTCGGAGCC
>JAIJJM010000313.1 GCA_022728415.1 Collinsella sp.
AGGACGAAGTACCTGTGGCTCGGGAACGAGGCGGCCCTCTCCGACCTGCGGCTGGAGACCAAGCGCGGCCTCACGCGGCAGCGGCTGAAGACCGCCCGCGCGTGCCGGATGCGCGAGGTCCTGCAGGGCATCTGCATGGACGGCCGCCCGCCGGGGCATGGGTCAGGCTATACCGCCTGTGCTCGTGGATGATACACTCGAGGCTCGAACCCGTGAAGGAACCCGCCCGTCTGATCCGCCGCCGCTTCGCCGAGGTCGTCGCGTACTTCGAGCACCCGTACGCCAACGCCGTCCTCGAGGGTGCCGACAGCGTCGTCCGGAACGTGAAGAGACGGGCCCGCGGCTTCCGTGACATGGACTACTTCGCCACCATGGTCTACCTGACCTGCGGCAAGCTCGACCTCAAAGCCGTCACCACCTCCCCCTCAGTGAGAGTTTTTTGCAAATTGGCCCGTACCCGCACCTCGTCACAGCTTGTATAATCACGATTATACTAATCGTGATACAATAAATCGTGATGCGATAGAAATACGCCGGCGTATGGCATAAAGGAGGCGGGCAGCATGGCATTCATCGGACGAGACGATGACCTCAAGCAACTGCAGGAATGTTTCACTGAGCGTAGGGCACAGCTTGTGTTCGTCTACGGCCGCAGGCGCGTGGGAAAAACAGAGACGCTTATTCAACTCGCAAAAGACAAGGAAACCTTATTCTTCGCGGCGCAGAATGCCACTAAAGATGAACAGCTGGCATCGTTCTCCCGTCTCATGTTCGAGGCGGGTGCCCCGGGCAAGGATTATCTGAGTCAATACCCTTCTTGGGAAAGGGCGTTAACCGAGTTAACCCGGCTGCCAGAGCCGAGCGATGGCGGCCGCAGGCTTGTGATATTCGATGAGTTTCCTTATCTGGTCAAATCTGATCCGTCATTGCCGTCAGTGCTACAGAATCTTTGGGACCACACGTTGCGTCATGCAAATCTGATGATTGTGATTTGCGGCAGTGCCATGAGCTTCATCGAAAAGGAGCTGTTGGGAGAAAAATCGCCGCTATATGGTCGTGCGACCGGCATCCTGAAGATGCTGCCGATGCCATATTGGGATGCAGCGCAATTCTTCCCCAACTATAGTAGCGAGGATAAGGCGCTGGCCTACGCAATACTGGGCGGTATCCCGCGTTACCTAGAGGAATTTGCCCCAGATGAGACCATAGACGCAAATGTCAAGCGGCATATTCTGAGACGCATTGCTCCGCTATACAGCGAGGTTGAATTTTTGTTGCACGAAGAACTGCGGGAAACTGCGAAATATAACAGCGTGATACGGGCGATCGCGCTCGGCGCAACTTCGCTGAATGAGATCGCGACACACACGATGATGGCAAACGCAACAGTATCGTCGTATCTCGCCAATCTTATGGAACTGGGGATTGTGGAACGTGAGTTCCCAGTCACGGCGAAGCCTAAGGAGCGGGCGAAAGGTTCGCGTGGGCTGTATCAGCTGAGCGACAATTTCTTCCGATTCTGGTATTCGTTTGTCTTTCCGTATCGTTCGGAATTGGAGCGGGGCGATGTGGAAGGCGTATACGAGCGTCATATCAAGCCGGTATTACATGATTTTGCCGGCAAACCGTTCGAGGGTCTGTGCCGTGAATGGATGTGGCGTGAGAGTGCTGCTGGACGGTTGCCCTTCCGTGCGCGTGCGGTTGGCCGTTGGTGGGATCGTCAGGATGAGATAGACGTGATGGCCGTTGACAATGCGTCTGATGCTGCCATTGTGGGCGAGTGCAAATTCCGCAATGCGCCGGTGGACCGTTCCGTGCTGAATCTACTGCGAGACCGTGCTGCGCGAACCGGTATCGGCCAGCGAACATACCTGCTGTTTTCGCTCGGCGGTTTCGATCAATCACTGGTCGACGATGCTGCGGCGTCTCAATCCGACGTTCAGCTCGTCGGCATCGATGAGCTGTTTCATGAATAAATCCCATTTGCGAATAGCTCTCACTGAGTGCTCATCAGTGAGAGCTATTCGCAAATGGAGCCTTACTTCTTCGCCTGAGTGAGCTGGTAGGCGGCGAAGAGGATGGCCAGCCAGATCACGCCGGCGATGACGGCGATGCGGTAGCTGGTGGAGAAGCACATCAGCACCATGACCAGCGCCAGGAACGCCAGCACCACCCACGGGGTCACCTTGGCAAACGGCAGTTTGAAGTGAATCGCGTCCAGTGCCTCCTGGCCGCTCAGACCGGCCAGCTCGGAATCCTCGGGAGCGCCGCCCGCGGCGACCACCTTACGGAACTTCATTTCGGTGAGCATGATCATCGTCCAGTTGATGATGCCGGCAATGGTGGCAATCGACATCAGGTAGTTGAACGCGAACTCAGGCCACACGAACACCACGACCACGGCGATGGCGGTGATCGCGGCGGACGTCAGCACGCCGGCCACTGGCACGCCGCGCGAGTTGAGCTTGCCCAAGTAAGCGGGCGCATTGCCCTGCTTGGCCAGCGAGTACAACATGCGGGAGTTGGCGTACAGGCCGGAGTTGTAGACGCTCATCACAGCGGTCAGGCACACGAAGTTCAAAATACCGGCAGCCGCGTGAATGCCCACGGAATCGAAGATCTGCACGAACGGGCTGGACTTGCCATCGATGGTGTTCCACGGCACTACGGCCATGATCACACCCAGAGCGCCGATGTAGAACACGAGGATTCGCCAAATAATATCATTGGTGGCGCGCGGAATCGTGGTCTTCGGATCCTCGGTTTCGCCGGCGGTGATGCCGATGAGCTCGGTGCCGCCGAAGCTGAACATCACCACAACCAGTGCCATCAGCAGGCCGGTCCAGGAACCGTCGGAATTCTGCCCCATCAGGCCGTTCGGGAAGAAGCCGTTACCCACGGTGAACCAGTTCGCGAAGCTTGCGCGCACGCCGGATGCGGTGGGCAGGACAAAGATGATGACGGCCAGGCCGCCGATAATCATGGCGATCACGGCCACAATCTTGATGATGGCGAACCAGAACTCGAACTCACCGAATTTAGAGACGCCCAGCAGGTTGGCGGCGCAGATGATCACCAAGAACACGGCCGCCGACACCCATGTCGGAATCGCCGGGAACCAGTAGTTCACAAACGAACCCACCACTGATAGCTCCACCATCGAGACGAGGATGTAGTTGAACCAGTAGTTCCAGCCGGAAATAAAGCCGGCGCGCTTGGACCAGTAGCGGGTGGCATAGTAGCTGAACGCGCCCGCCTTCGGATCCTCAACGGACATTTCAGACAGTGCACGCACAATCGCGAAAATCGCGAGGCCGCCAACCAAGTAGGCGAGCAGAATCGAGGGTCCGGCCAGCGCGATGGATTCACTGGAACCATAGAACAGGCCGGTTCCGATGGCGCCGCCCAGCGCAATCAGCTGGATGTGGCGGTTTTTCAATGACTTGCGCAGCGTGGCCGGCACCGGCACGTCGTCGGTTTCGCGCGGCTTCTTAGGCGCATCAGTAGTACTCATTGTGCTCTTCTCTCACATTTCTTGGGTTTGGCGCACGCGGGGCTTGCCGTGATGCGCAACGTTCGTTATTCTATGCCGCCGTATCGTCTCAGAA
>JAIJJM010000314.1 GCA_022728415.1 Collinsella sp.
CCAACCTACCGTCCGCGTGAGAAGAGACAAGGCGCAATTCTCCGGTGAAAGGTTCTTTCATAACCGTAAACGGTATATGAAAGTTTACCATCAACACTTGAAACGGCAAAGTGTATCTTGTAATTGAAAATGCCCGTATACTATGGCATTGAAAAACAAGTCCGATTTTCACGCCAACCAGGAGCCACCCATGACCGATAGCAGCAAGAGCGCGCTCTCCCTTATTAGTACGCACAAAGGGTACAGCGAGTCCGAGCAGCGCATTGTCGACTATATCCTAGAGCACCAGTCCGAGGCTCCGCGTCTGACAGCCGCCCAGCTCTCGCGCGCCGCCGCCACGTCCGAGGCGACGGTCTCGCGCTTCTGCCGCAAGCTGGGCTTTGGCAGCTTCCGCAGCTTTCAGTTTTCGTTGGCGCGCGACTTGGAGAGTCAGCGCAACGAGGGCCTGACCGACGAGGTCTCGCTCGACAACATGGAGCAGAGCCTTAAAAATATCCTCGCCGCCAAGGTAAGCGAATTGAATGCGACCATCGACGGCATTGATCACGACACCTTGGCCGCAGTTGTGCACGCACTTAAGAATGCCGGCGTTATTGAGTTCGCCGCCGTGGGCAATACGAACGCGGTCGCGCTCGATGCGACATTTAAGTTTTCGCAGCTGGGTCTGCGCTGCATGGCAAGCACCATTAGCGAGACCTCAATCGGGTTTGCATTGACCCTAAAGCCCGGTGACGTTATCGTGCTCATCTCGAACTCGGGTAAGTCGCGCCGACTAAATCGCATGGCAAAAGCAGCTCGCGAATGCGGTGCTACCGTAGTCGTCATCAGCAGCGACAGCAAGTCTCCGCTTGCTCGCCTGGCCGACTACACCTTTAATACCGTGAACCACGAGGCACTGCTCACCACGGGCGACTTTGCATTCTCTAAAATCAGCGCAACGATGATCATCGAGGTGATCTACAATTTCCTGCTACCCGAAATCGAGGACGCGCGCGAGCATATCAGCTACTACGAGGAGCTCATCCAGCCGGATAAGGTCGTAGAGTAGGCAACTTGGGGAGCCGATAGACGCCACTCGCCACGAAACCGGCCCATCTACTACGTTTTATCCGTATGGCCCAACCACATACCGAAAATAGAGAAAACCGCAGGCGTTCTACCTGCGGTTTTCTTTTTGCAATTCTTGCCGTGGTTACCGATAGCCTATTAAACGTAGTAGATGGGCTGGTTTCGTGGCAGCAGGCTCGGACTTGCACGTGGCGGCTCGGCCTAAACACGCGCTTCTTCCAGCATCTGCTTGGCGTGCGCAAGGCTTGCCGTCGACTGGTCGCCGCTCAGCATACGGGCGATCTCTGCGATACGGGCGTCCCCAGCCACCTCATCCAGATGCGTTTGGGGAACATCGCCGGGCTCTTTACTGACCACGTAATGCTTGTCGGCCATGACCGCAACCTGCGCCAGGTGCGTTACGACGATGACCTGATGCGTAGCGGCGAGATCTGCCAGCACGCTCGCGACGGCACGCGCGGTGGAGCCGCCAACACCGGCATCGACCTCATCAAACACAAGCGTATCCACACCATCGGCGTTACCCAAAACCACCTTGCTCGCCAGCATGACGCGGCTCAGCTCGCCGCCCGACGCAATGCGGCGCAAGGGACGAGGTGTCAAGCCGGCGCCGCTGCGATATAGCAGCTCATAGCTCGAAGGACCCGCAGGCGTCCACTCAGCGCGAGGGAGATCGCGGGACTCCCAGACCAGCTCAGCGCCGCCCATCTCCAGGCGTGTCATCTGGCGACCCACCTCGTGACAAAAACGCGGAGCAGCGGTGTTGCGCGCACGCTTGAGTACCTTGGCGGCAGCAAAGAGCTCGCGTTCGGCGCTCCCGAGCGCCTCGCGCGCCTTCCTAATCTGCTCGTCACCATCGTCCACCAGCGACAACAACTCCCGTGAGCGATCGCGCATGGCAAATACATCATCCATGGTGGGACCCCACTGACGCAGCAGACCCTTGAGGTCGGAATACCGCTCGCGCATGCGAGCGAGCTCACGAGGATCAAACGCAACGCCATCGCGATAAGCCCGCAGCTCATTGGCGCAATCCTCGAGTGAGATGCAGGCGTCCGAAAGTGCGTCGGCGATGTCACCGAGCTTGCGGTCAACGGTCGCCATGCGTGAAAGCTCGGCCACGGCGCTGTTCACGGCATCGAGCGCTCCCCCTTCGGCAGTAAGCGATGCATGGGCATCGTTGGCCGTGGCTACCAGCACCTCGGCATGCTCGGAGCGCGGCAGCATCTCCTCGAGTTCCTCATACTCACCCGGCTTGGGGTCGACCTCGGCGATGCGCTCCAGGGCGAAGCGCGCCTCCTCGACGCGACTCCCCTGAGCGCGTGAGGCTTCCTCCACACGGCGAAGCTCCTTGGCGGCGGCACGCGAAGCCTTAAAACAGGCGCGATACTTCTCGAGTGCTTCAAGCGCCGCGCGGCCGGCCCAGGCATCAACCATGGCAACATGGTGCACCGGATCGAGCAAGCGCTGGTGCTCGTGCTGGCCGCAAAGATCCATCATCACGCCGACGCGCTCCGAAAGCTCGCGCACGCTGGCGATGCGGCCGTCAATTTTAACGCGGCTGCGGCCCTCGGCAGAAAGGCTGCGCTGTACGGTGAAGCCCTCGGTGTCGTGCGGGCCGTCGAACAGGCGCGCCTCGACGCTGGCAAGCGCCTCGCCCTCGCGCACCGTCGACGAATCCGCGCGCTCGCCCAAAATGAGCTTGAGGGCCGAGAGTAGTGCAGTCTTGCCAGCACCGGTCTCGCCGGTCAGGACGGTCAAGCCGGCACTCGGCACCAACGTCGCCTCGCGAATGAGCGCGATGTTGGAAACCTGCAGCTCATCGATCATGGCGCACTCCGTAGAACACGCGGCTGACCGAGTTATAGAAGCTTTCGGGGCCGTAATCCAGCAGGAGCACATCGCCGGGACCTCGGCGCACCGCCACGCTCTCAACGGTGCCATCGCAGGTAATAAACTGTCCATCGATGGCGATCGCAGGCACACTCGGGCGATCATCGGACATAAAGATCTCGACGACATCGCTCGGCGAGGTCAAGAAGGCGCGAGCCTGAATGGTATGCGGAGCGATAGGCACACAGACCATGCCGGTGTAATCGGGGCTGACGATGGGGCCGCCGGCGGAAAGCGCATAGCCGGTGGATCCAGTCGCGGTCGATACAACCACGCCGTCACCGCGCAGGCGGTCGATATGATGACCGGACACCGTGATATCGAATTCGACCATATCGGACAGGGGCCCGCGCGTAAGCGCCATATCGTTGAGGGCGAACGTACGCACGACATCCTTCGTGCCGTCTTCGCGAACCGAAACGATATCAGCGGCGATGGTGGCGCGGCGGCTCACATGGAGCTCACCGGACAGGGCATCGCTCACGACCTGCAAAATGTCGCGCTCTTCGGGGCTCGCGGCCGTCAAAAAACCCAAATGGCCATAGGAAAGACCCAAAATGGGAATCTCACGGTAGTTGAGAATGCGGGCGGCGCGCAGCAGCGTGCCGTCGCCGCCG
>JAIJJM010000315.1 GCA_022728415.1 Collinsella sp.
ACCTCTACCCGCCGTTTGTGTATAGCGACGAGTACGGCAATATTGTCGGCCTGGATGTCGAGATTTTGACCGAGGCTTTGGCCCGCATTGGCTACAAGCCAAAATACCAGCTCATCGACTGGGAAAAGAAAAAAGAGCTGTTGGCGAACGGCGAGCTCGACTGCGTCATGGGCAGCTTTAGTATGACGGGTCGAGAAAACGAGTATCGTTGGGCCGGTCCGTATCTTGCGAGTCGACAGGTGGTCGCGGTCGATCCCGAGAGCGATATCTACACGCTTGCCGATCTTAAGGACAAGGTCGTGGCAGTGCAGTCCACCACCAAGCCCGAGGGCATTTTGCTCAATAGCACCAATGAAAACGTTCCGCAGATCAAAGAGCTCTATAGCTTTTCGGACCGCTCATACCTGAACCCGGCGCTCGTCGAGGGCCTGGTCGATGCCATCGCCGCGCATGAGTCCTCGCTGCTCACCTACGAAAAAGACTACGGTGTGACGTATCGCATTCTGGATGAGCCGCTGCTCGAGGTTGGTTTGGGTACCGCTTTCGATATCAATGATACGCGCGGCATCGACGTGAAGCTCACTCATGCCTACCGGGAAATGCTTGCCGATGGCACCATGGAACGTCTGGTGTCAAAGTACTTTGATGATCCTTCGCCATTCTTGAATGTGGAGGGGCTGTCATGATCGATATGCCTGATCACGTTGCAGGGGAGCGGGGTAATCGCGCGGTATGGAGGTTGCCGCTTATCGTTCTGCTTGGAATAGCGCTCTCGGTTGTTGCTGGCATGATGAGCTACGGTTACACGACGGCCCAGGCCGAGCAGCGCTTTGCCGACGTTGTTGACTACGTGGCGACGCAGAGCCTTTCCTACGAGGCGTTCAACAACGCCTATGTGACCAAAAACCTGATTCGCGTTATGGAGATTGCCGGAGAGGTGGCGCGCACTATAGAGCGCGACGGCTCGGTGGGAAACGCCACTCTAAAACAATATGCCGACCAGTTCAACGTGAGCGCGCTGATCGTGACGGACGCATCGGGAAACTTGGTGTCCGAGTCCTCGACTGATGGCGTGGGATACGAGTCACTCGCTACGTATCTCAAAGAAGCACCCGTGCTGGAGGTGGCGTCCCATCCGCTTAAGTCCTATACCGCCCGCATCACGCTTGCGGATGATTCGGTCGCCGACATTGGCTGCGTGACTCGGCGGGGCGGCGAGGGCATCGTTATCGCGGTAAGGCACCAGAGCGCCAAGGCGGTCGCGAGCAATACGCTCAAGTTGCAGAGCTTGCTCGATGGTTATGAAACCATCGATAGCGGCAATATCGTGATCGAAAACGATGCCAAGGTTGTTGCGACCAATGCCGTTGAACCCACCACGTCGGGTGCATTCGTTTTGCCTGCGACGGATGCCACCATAGTCGACAGTATTAAGGAACGCTGCCTGGCCGGTAGGGTTAGTTTGGTCAACGCCAACGGCGAGTGGTATCTGGGCACTTTTGGTAAAGCACGCCAATTCTACGTGTACACCTATACTTCCGCGCGGCGTTACTTTGAAACCGTCGTAGTTGTAGTTGCCAGCGTGTTGGTGCTCTACGGCGGCGCTATAGCCGCAACTGCGTTGGCGCGCCGCCATGCAGAGCGGCAACGCCTGACCGACCTGTTGCTGCAGGAGCGCGACTATGGCGACAAGCTGGCAAAGGCAGCGCGCGAGGCCTCGTCTGCCAACTCTGCAAAGACGGAATTTCTGCGTCGTATGAGTCACGATCTGCGCACGCCCATCAACGGCATTCGCGGCATGGTTGAGGTTGGCGATGCTAATGCGGACGATCTGCAAAAGCAGACCGAGTGCCGCTCAAAGATCTGGACGGCATCGGGACTGCTGCTCGACCTTGCGAACGAGGCGCTCGATATGAGTCGCCTGGAAAGCGGACAGGTCGATTTGGATCTCGTGCCCACAAATTTGGTGGTCCTCAACCGTGAAGTGTGCGATATTCTGGAGCGCCAGGCCGAGGAGCGTCTGGTGACAATTATCTGCGACCAGCAAACGCTTGATCATCCCTATGCTCGGGTGAGCGTGACGCACCTCAAGCGCTTGTTGGTCAATATTGCCGGTAATGCCGTCAAGTACAGCCGTCGGGGCGGCTATGTGCGCCTGGCGTGTCGTGAGGTAGAGCCGGTAGATGGCGTTCCCATCTATGAATACACGATTGCCGATAACGGTATTGGCATGAGCGAGCAGTTCCAACAGCACCTTTACGAGCCGTTTAGCCGCGAGGAACAACGGGTGGAAGGCGCTTCATCGGGAACTGGCCTGGGTGCGCCTATTGCCAAACAGTTGGTCGAGCTTATGGGCGGAAGCATGAGCTTTACGAGCACCTTGGGGCAGGGGACGACGTTTACCATCCGCCTGCCGTTTGAGCAGTGCAAGCGCTCCGAGATTCCTCAGGCAGTTCGTGTGGATGCGGTCGACGTCGATGCAGTTCGGGGTCTACGTGTTTTGCTCGTAGAGGATAACGAGCTGAATGCCGAGATCGCACAGTTTACGCTCGACCGTGCCGGTGCCATCGTGACGCATGTCAAGGATGGCGAGTCTGCCGTCGAGACGTTTGCCGCGAGCGCACCGCATGAGTACGACGTGGTGTTGATGGACATTATGATGCCTGGCATCGATGGCCTTGAGGCCACGCGCCAGATTCGAGCACTCGAGCGCGAGGATGCCGCGACCACGCCGATTATCGCTGTGAGCGCCAATGCCTTTGCCGAGGACCGTAGGCTTTCGCGTGAGGCGGGCATGGACGCCCACCTGAGCAAACCCGTGAGCTCGCGGGAACTCGTTGAGGCGCTTGCTCACATAGCCGCCGACGCTTCATAAGCATATGGCCCAGCTCCAATGCTGGTTGGAACCGGGCCATATCGCTATTTTCAAGACCTGCTTTGGGGTCTACTTTTCATGAATCTGCTTGCCGCAAAGATGCTCAATCGAGATCTCGTAGAGCTGGACGCCCTTGATGTATTTGGCGATCTCTTCTTCGACTTCTTCGGCAGAAGGGTAGTACTTAAGGGCGAGCTGACGGACTTTGTCCTCGATATACGCGGGAGTGTCATTCACCAGGCGACAACGGCCAAAGACCACGGTACTCATAACATAGGGAGCCCAGTCATCGTCCCTGTACCACTCGTTTCCGTAAACGGTAAAGCAGACCTTGTCATCGCGCTTGAGTGCGTCGACCTTGTGGCCAGCTTTGGCGCCATGGAAATAAATCTTGTCGTGCTCGGCGTCGAAGAAGTAGTTGACGGGAATGGCGTACGGGTAGCCATCGTCGCCGTTGACGGCAAAGATGCCGCGCTTGCAGGCGGAGAGCAACTCGCGCGCCGCCTCATCGGAAATGGCGCGTTTTTTTCTGCGTAGGGGCCTAAACATCGTGGGCTTCCTTTCTAACTGCGTATGGTAGTTGAGCACAAACTATAGCGAAATAGGGCTCTTCGGGGGTTTGTGTGGGCTGGCAGCCCGGTAAAAACATGCGCCTAGCAGCGGCGGCGCGCCTCGCGTATCGTTGTTTTCCGACCAAAGAAAA
>JAIJJM010000316.1 GCA_022728415.1 Collinsella sp.
CGTTTTACGGCCTGACACCGTTGAATTATCTCGCCAAACAGCGACAAAAAGTGATGTGGTGAAGGGCAAAGCGGAAACGGATAAGACGGGCATAAATGAAGAAGAAATGGCGCGCCCTGCAGGATTCGAACCTGCGGCCCACGACTTAGAAGTTCCTAGAACGACATTTTAAGTCAACAACTTACCGCGCCATCTCTGCGCTCACACGTCCCACTACCTCAAAACATGTAAAGCCTTGCAAGCCATTGTGAGGCCTTATGTGTCTCAGTTTTGTCCCTCTTTTTTGTACCAAAAAACATAGCAATTGAGGATAAACCTCATGCTATTTTCGCTTATATGCCTCTAAAGGCATGGCGCTTAAATAGATAAAAACACCACAAAAGCATAAAAAAACCACACAGTAAAACCGCAACATAAAACAATAACAGATAATTAAACCAAAAACAGATAGCACATTGTGATAATCATTCAATACTAAACAAAATATAAACAGTGGAGCAATATGTAATTGACTCATTAAGTTAGATATAAAAAATACATATTCAATCATTAAAACGATTGAATGGAGAACTTTTATGCGGGCGAAACTTCTGGGAATAGTCCTGACAACCCCTATTGCGATCAGCTCTTTTGCTTCTACCGAGACTATATCGTTTACTCCTGACAACATAAATGCGGACATTAGTCTTGGAACTCTGAGCGGAAAAACAAAAGAGCGCGTTTATCTAGCTGAAGAAGGAGGCCGAAAAGTCAGTCAACTCGACTGGAAATTCAATAACGCTGCAATTATTAAAGGTGCAATTAATTGGGATTTGATGCCCCAGATATCTATTGGGGCTGCGGGCTGGACTACTCTCGGCAGCCGAGGTGGCAATATGGTCGATCAGGACTGGATGGATTCCAGTAACCCCGGAACCTGGACAGATGAAAGTAGGCACCCTGATACACAACTCAATTATGCCAACGAATTTGATCTGAATATCAAAGGCTGGCTCCTCAACGAACCCAATTACCGCCTGGGACTCATGGCCGGATATCAGGAAAGCCGTTATAGCTTTACAGCCAGAGGTGGTTCCTATATCTACAGTTCTGAGGAGGGATTCAGAGATGATATCGGCTCCTTCCCGAATGGAGAAAGAGCAATCGGCTACAAACAACGTTTTAAAATGCCCTACATTGGCTTGACTGGAAGTTATCGTTATGAAGATTTTGAGCTAGGTGGCACATTTAAATACAGCGGCTGGGTGGAAGCATCTGATAACGATGAGCACTATGACCCAGGAAAAAGAATCACTTATCGCAGTAAAGTCAAAGACCAAAATTACTATTCTGTTGCAGTCAATGCAGGTTATTACGTAACACCTAACGCAAAAGTTTATGTTGAAGGCGCATGGAATCGGGTTACGAATAAAAAAGGTAATACTTCACTTTATGATCACAATGATAACACTTCAGACTACAGCAAAAATGGTGCAGGCATAGAAAACTATAACTTCATCACTACTGCTGGTCTTAAGTACACCTTTTAACGAAGTTAACCAGATTTTCTCCCCGGTGGTATTGTATAACCCCGGGGAATTTGTTTACAGTTACAAGTAGACAATATCCACTAATTTTGTAAGCATTTAACCTATGTCATAACGTGTAATCTCTTACCGCAACACAAGACCTCAATATATTCAAATCTTATCTTTATTCCGATATTCAGAGACACAATGCGAAAAATAATTACTCATTTCAAAGTTGTTTTAACGTTACTTCTACCAGTAACCGTATCTGCCCAGCAGATACAGTGGCAATCCTGTATGGCCAGTCAATTCAACCACTGGTTTGGTGAGGAAAAACCGTCTCCTGACTTACTATGTGGTTATTTGTCTGTTCCATTAAAATACACAGACACAGGCGGAGATGCTTCTTATGAAAAAAAATCACAAGTCAAACTAGCGTTGACAAAATTGCCGGCAAAAAGCAAGCATAAAGGAAGTATCCTGATAATAAGTGGTGGTCCCGGGTTACCAGGCATAAATCCTTATATTAACTTTGACTGGCCAGTCACAAATCTTCGTGAGTCATGGGATATTATTGGATTTGATCCTCGAGGCGTCGGACAGTCCACTCCGACAATAAACTGCCGGCAATCAGATACAGAGACTCAGGAAAACATAACCGAAAAGCAACAAGTATTAAATAAAATTAATGCCTGTATCCATAATACCGGAGCCGAAGTCATTCGCCATATCGGCTCTAACGAGGCTGTATACGATATTGATCGTATTAGGCAAGCCTTGGGGGATAAACAACTGACAGCCGTGGCGTATTCGTATGGAACTCAAATTGCAGCCTTATATGCAGAACGTTTTCCCTACAACGTAAGATCTATCGTTCTTGATGGAGTCGTCGATATCGATGACCTGGAGGACAACTTCACATGGCAACTCAAACAGGCACAGAGTTATCAGGAAACGTTTGATCGCTTTGCATCCTGGTGTGCGCGTACAAAAAGTTGCCCGCTTTCTTCAGACAGAGATAAGGCAATAACTCAGTTCCATGAGCTATTATCAAAATTACATCACAAACCTTTATTAGACAGTAAGGGAGAAAATATATCTTCAGATGAACTCATATCATTAACAACAGACCTTCTGCTATGGCGTTCATCATGGCCAACCCTTGCAACTGCCATACGCCAGTTCTCTCAGGGGATTGTCAGTAATGAAATTGAAACTGCGCTCAGTGCTCCGATAGCCTCAGAAGAGTCAAGCGATGCTTCGGGGGTAATCCTCTGTGTAGATCAGGGGGATGAGCAATTAACACCAGAAGAGCGAAAATCCCGAAAAGACGCTCTTGCGAATGCCTTCCCGGCTATTAACTTTGACAATGGACGTTCCGATTCACCTGATTTTTGTGAATTATGGCCAATACATAGCGACCTGAACAAAACTCGCCTGAAAAATACTGTTCTGCCCTCTGGTTTACTGTTTGTAGCACACAAATACGACCCAACAACGCCCTGGATTAATGCCCGTAAGATGGCAGAGAAATTTTCCAGCCCGTTACTAACAATAAATGGTGATGGGCATACATTAGCTCTCACCGGAGTTAATTTATGTGTAGATAAAGCAGTTGTACATCACCTGATCACTCCACAAAAAATAGAAAATATATACTGCCCAGGAAATTCTGAAGCAGAAATACAATAATTTCAAAATATTCCGCTATTTGCTCCCAATGCAAAACATATATTGCATTGGGAGCATATTCATATTTTTGTTATTCTTGTATGAAATCGTCTCATGTACACGGTCCTTTTTTCGTCGAAAACTGATATTACTTTAATCAAAAGTTGACGTGCCAGATTCGAAGTAAATTTATAAAATATCAAATCAATATACATTTTGCACCTTCGAGATAGTAATGACCATTACTGTAACATGAGTTACAAACAGCTTCATACCCAGAGCTACTGATGTATCAACACGATTCAACAATACCCGATATTTATTCCATGCCTCCAGCAACGATCTTTCTTCCTCCGTTGCGATTTCCAGATCTACAGCATCCTG
>JAIJJM010000317.1 GCA_022728415.1 Collinsella sp.
CGGTTCATATCCGGCAGCTTTAATAGCGGCAAGGATAGAGTTTAGTGCATCTTCTGTGCCTTCCAGATTCGGAGCGAAGCCTCCTTCATCACCTACAGCTGTACTCAAACCACGGTCTTTTAATACTTTTTTCAAGGCGTGGAATACTTCGGCACCCATGCGCAGTCCCTCTTTGAAAGAGTTTGCACCAACCGGGCGAATCATAAATTCTTGAAAGGCGATTGGGGCATCGCTATGTGATCCTCCATTAATGATATTCATCATTGGGACGGGCAAAACATAAGTATTTGTGCCGCCGATATATCTGTAAAGGGGAATATCAAGATAATTGGCAGCTGCTTTGGCTACGGCAAGTGAAACACCCAGGATAGCGTTTGCGCCCAGTTTGGCTTTTGTCTTTGTTCCGTCCAGTGCCAGCATAGCATGGTCAATGCCCATTTGGTCGAGGGCTGACATACCAATCAGATGTGGGGCAATGACTTTATTAACGTTCTCTACTGCTTTCTGTACACCCTTACCGCCGTAACGATGTTTATCACCGTCGCGGAGTTCAAGCGCTTCATGCTCACCGGTCGATGCGCCCGACGGAACGGATGCACGTCCCATGATGCCTGAGTCCAATACTACGTCTACTTCTACTGTAGGGTTACCTCTTGAGTCGAGAATCTCTCGTCCTGTAATTTTTTCTATTTTCATTATTTCTCTTGTTTTTGAAAAAGATACCTACATTGAGGTTCAAGCAACACTTGATTATCCTGCACCACCATGTCCTCACTGCCAAGGAAAGATGATCAAATATGACTTTCAAAAGCCTTCTAAAATTCCTCTCCTTGAACAAGCTGGAACACCTACACTATTACGTCTTAAAAAGCGTCGTTTCCAGTGTAAAAGTTGTAGGAGAGTCACGGTAGCTAAGACATCAATCGTTGAGAAAAACTGCCAAATCTCCAATCTAGTCCGGCAAAAAGTTGCACAGCTCCTTACTGAAAAGGTGTCACTAACAGATATTGCCAGAAGACTTCGTGTATCAACGTCCACTGTCTATCGTAAGCTTGACCAGTTTACTTTCAAGGAGCATTATGACAAGCTCCCAGCTGTTATGTCTTGGGATGAGTTTGGGTTCAAGAAAGGTGAACTCGCTTTTGTGGCGCAAAACTTTGAGACCAACAAACTCATAACCATCCTTGATAATCGACGTCAAACCACTATTCGAAACCACTTTTTGAAGTATCCATTGAAGGTTCGCCAAAAAGTGCAGTTTATTACAATGGATATGTCAGGAGCCTATATCCCACTAGCTCGCAGACTTTTCCCGAATGCCGAAATCATTATTGATCGTTTCCATATCATCCAACACCTTGGTCGAGCCTTTTTGAAGACAAGAATTGCCATTATGAACCAGTTTGATAAGAAGTCACTCCCTTATCGAGCCTTGAAAAATCACTGGAGACTCTTCCAAAAGGACAGCCGTAAGTTATCTTGTAAATCATTTCACTCGAAGACCTTTGGTCAAACCTTAAGTCCACATGAAGTCGTTAGGAAGACACTGAATTTCTCAGAAGAACTCGCTAATTATTATAACCTCTATCAGCTGTTGCTGTTTCACTTTCAGGAGAAGAGGGTAGATGAGTTCTTTGAACTCATAGAGGAGAATATAAGCAAGGTCAATCACTACTTTCAAACTGTCTTTAGAACTTTTCTTTGACACAAACCATACATCAAAAATGCGCTAGAAACACATTACTCAAATGCAAAATTGGAGGGCACCAATAAGCTTATCAAAGACATCAAACGTCTGGGCTTTGGTTTTAGAAACTTTATTAACTTTAGGAAGCGTGTTTTCATCACTCTGAACATACAAAAAGAGAAAACCTATCAGGTTCTCTCTAGATGTTAGCTTTTCGTCACCCACTACAGTTGACAAACATACTAAGATTAGTAGTGAAGAAATCTCCGACGGGAGAGAGTACTCACTACTTTTTCTTTATGTTAAAGTAGTGGTGTCTTGTAAAGTCGTAGGGCTCTATGGCGCTAGACGTCGCTTGACAAACTGGCAAGACACCTTGTTTTAGGTGGAGTTTGATCAAAGTATGTAGGACGCTAAACGTCGCGTATTGAAAATAAAATCACTAAAACATGGAATTATTCAAGACAAAAGAGGTAATGTCATGCGTGCAGTATTTGGAATTGATGTTAGTAAAACAAGTTCTGAGGTGGCCATTTTAGTCAACGGTGAGAAGGTTCATGGCTACACCATACTCAATGATGCCATTGGATTCAATCGCCTGTTGGGCGACTTGAAAACTGTTCATAACCCTGAGATTATATTTGAGGCTACAGGCGTCTATTCTCGACGTCTTCAAGCCTTTCTTGAGGAATATAGTTACGCTTACACACGGCTAAATCCGCTGGAAGCTAAGAAGCAATTGGACAGTCTGCGAGTTCGTAAAACAGATAAAATTGACGCTGAAAAACTGGCTAAATCTCAGCTTGTGCACAATCGTAAACCAACTTACGTGCAGGAAGAAGTTTATCAACACCTGCGTGATTTAAGCCGTTTCTATCAAAATATGACAGAAGATCTTGTTCGAACTAAAAACCGTCTGCACAAGGTCCTACAAGTCACATTTCCTGAATTGGAAAATCTATTATCCACACCTACTGGAGAGCAATATTGGAACTTAGTGATGGCTTTTCCATGCAAAGAGGATGTATTAAGCCTATCTCAAAGTAACTTGTGTGAGATTATCCGTCAATCTACCTCCAAACGCATCTCTGAAAAACGTATTGCTTACCTAACTGATAAACTTATAAAACTCGCTAAACAATCTTTTTGTGCGGTCAAGAAAACCTCTCCAATGCTTGAAGAGGTTCGTTACTATGCTCAAGAATTGCTTCGTCTTTCTGAACGCAGACAAGTTGTCTTAAACGACATGGTAGCTCTAGCTCAGCCTTTACCAGAGTATGACATCTTACGGTCAATTCCTGGCATCGCAGAAACCACAGCGACATCTATCATTGGCGAACTGGGAGATATTCGTCGCTTTCAGTCTTCCAATCAAATCAACGCTTTTATTGGCATTGACCTGAGACACTACGAATCTGGGAACTTTCTCGCCAAGGAACACATCACTAAACGAGGTAACCCCTATGCCAGAAAAATCTTGTTCAAGTGCATTCACAACATCGCTTCAGCTAGTCATACTAATCCCTGCCATATCGCTGACTTTTATGAGAAACGAAAAAGACAATCGACAATAGCTTCAACTAAGCCACATACGATTGCCTCTATACATCGTCTCATTCGAACAATGTATTACCTCATTACGCATAACAAACTTTACGATTACTCTTTGACCCAAAATCGATAAGGCTGTCTATGCCGTATTATTGTAACACCTTGTTTCAAAAAATACCAGATGAGGTGTTTTTTTAGCATGCCCATTTATGGATAAAAAAGGGTTAAAAATAAGACAGTAACCTCAGAATAGATACTGTCTTATCTCTTTTTTTACTTAAAGCCTTGATAGACTTGACAAATGGTAGAAAAGAGCC
>JAIJJM010000318.1 GCA_022728415.1 Collinsella sp.
ATGCCGAGGGCGAGTTTGAGGCCCACAAAGATCGAGGGCAGGGCGCTCGGCAGATAGATCTGGCGGAACATCTGCCAACCCGGGAGGCGATACATGCGACCGACCTCCACGAGCTTGGGATCGCAGCGCTCGATGCCGTCGATGGTGTTGACCAGCACGGGGAAGAAGCTCGCCAAGAAGATGACCGCGACCTTGGACTCCTCGCCAATGCCAAACCAGATCACCAGCAGTGGCACCCAGGCCATCATCGGAATCTGGCGCACGGCCTTAAAGGCGAGCGAGAAGAACTTGTGGGCCGAGGCGCTCATGCCCATGACCACACCAAAGAAGACGCCGGCGACCACGGCGATGGCATAGCCTTCGAGGATGCGAACCACGCTGGTGGCAAGGTCGCCCTTAAAGGTGCCGGTCGTGAGTTGCTGCACGAGCGTCGACACGACCGAGGAGATCGTGGGCAGGACCACCGTGGAGAGGAGGCCCGTACTAGTAGCCACATGCCAGACGACGAGCACCCACAGCGGCAAGATGAGCGTGAACAGCGTATCGACGATACGAACGGCAGGCGCCGGGTCGGCGGCAGAACCGTTGGAGCCCAAGCGGCGACGCAGGTTACGGCGAGCGATAACGATGCCAACCGTGATGACCGCCGCGACTATGACCACCGGAAGCGCGCCGATCAGCCCCTGGATAACCTCGGCCTGCTTGCGGGCCACGCGGTCCTCGGGACTCGCCACGCTCGCGGCAATCGCGCTCGTCGCTAGCTTGGTGCCGTCCGTGCCCTTGCCGTCCGATCCATATTCCTCAATCGCCCGCTTCAGGGCGCTCGAATCCGTCCATGCCTCGATATCGACCTCGTTTTGGATGATCTTGTTATCGAGCTCAAACTGCTGGACGTTTTTCATGGCGTCGAGCATGTCATCCGAAAGCGATGCGGGACGAAGGGTCTTCTGGTCGGCCACGTTTTGCGCCTTGATGACCTCGATGGGGTTGCCCGATTTCTCGGACGAGAGCTTTATAAAGCCCTCCTGGTCGGCAATGACGTCAGCACGCGCCTTGAGCAGCGCTTTGAGAATTGCCACCGACACATCCTGGTGGTCTTTGGCATATGCTGTGCGACCAATCAGAACCGTGGGCTCAAAATATGTGGAGGAATCGGCCTTAGCGCCATCGTGCAGGACCTTGACCAGACCTTCATTGGCAAGCTGCGTCTCCTGTCCGCCGCTCACCACCGTAGCGTCCACACCGCCCGAAGCAAGCGTCGACAAGCCGTCGGGAAGCGAGGCATTGACTGGCACGATGTCATCAAAGGTGAGCCCTGCCTCAGCCAGCACGCGTACCAGGTACATCTGCGGCGTGGCACCGCGCATGTAGGCAACCTTTTTGCCCTTCAGGTCTTTGAGGCTCTTAATGCCCGAGCTCTTAGAGACAACGAGACGCCAGCCCGAACCAAAATCAGTCACGGCGAGCAGCGTGGTGTCGATACCCTTCGACTTGCCGAGAATGCCCGCAAAACCCGCGTAATCGACGTAGTCGAGGTCACCGGAGCTCAGGGCCTCATGAAGCGCGGGCGCCGCACCGACAAATCCCGTCACCTCGGCTTTGTATCCGAGCGGCTCCAGATACTCATCGAGATAGCCCTTGGTTTCGGCCACGCCGAGCAGACCGCTCGCAAAGTTATTGCCGCTCGAGGGAAAGCCGATGCGAACCGTCTTGGTCGGCGCATCAGCCGCCTTGGCCTGGATGGGCAGCGCGACAACAGCTGTCGCTGCGACAGCCAGCACGAACAGGAACGCGCACATGCGGCGCTTCCAATCGACGCTGCGTACACCCCTTGTAATCGTGTCCTGCGATGTCATAAGCAATGCCCCTTCCTCAGCACGGGCGCGGCGGATCCGCATTCCCTTCGTTGCTTAGGTTCGGCATTATATCCGTTTATCCTACTAGGTTTATAGGGAATATAACCTGACACCCCTATCAGAACAGCGTAACCGGCTATCGCAATTCCAGATACCCCGGCGCACCAATTGATCCCTTGGGGACGGAGGAAAAGGGCCCCGGCCGAAAATTCGACCGGGGCCCTTGGACAGAGCTATATGTTGCTGCAAGTCGTGTGTCTACGAACTACTCCTCGACGAGCTCAAACTGATCGGGACCGACGCCGCACACCGGGCACACGTAGTCCTCGGGCAGCTCGGGCGTGTCGACCTCAACCTCGTAACCGCAAACGACGCACACAAACTTATACGTCTTCTTTTCCTCAGCCATGATGTTCTCCTCTCGAACGCGACTGGTGATGTACTTCATTTAATAGTATAGATTCTCAATAATATAATGCAAGTTTTTTTAAAACATTTCTAACCTTGATAGGACGAGGCCTTGGGCGGCGTCTTGCCCTTCAGAACCTTGTGATAGTAGTCGTACGTCAGCGGCGTCTCGTCGCTCAGGCGCTCGGCATCCTCGACCTCGCCGATAAACAGTAGATGTGTGCCCGCATCCACAGTGTCGATCAAACGGCAGCTAAACAGGGCTGCCGCGTGCTCGGGCACATAGGGCATGCCCAGAGCCGTCTCGCGGGTCTCGTATTTGGCAAACTTGTCATAATCGCTGCTGGTGCGGAACCCAAAGTTACCGATGTAGAGCATGTCCGCGGTCTGATCGATCACGGTCAGCGCGAACGCTTTGGCCGATGCGATGACGCCCGAGGTGGCGTTGTCCTTGTTCACGGCAACCGAAATTCGCGGCGGCATGGATGTCACCTGCACCGCCGTGTTGATGACGCAGCCGGCGCGCAGCCCGTCTGCCGCGGCGCTCACCACGTACAGACCGCTCGGCATGGTAAAGAACGCAGTATTGTCCATAACGATCACTCCCCTAACCCGGGCTGGAACCTCATTGATGTATGTACCCACAAAAAAGGCAATGCCCATAACGGATACCGCCCCGTACACATATGTGCCAAGATTGTAGGTCAGCCAAGTCCCTCCACCAAGTTGCAGTGAAATAGTTCCTGCTTGTCGGGTATTTGGCCTCAAACAGGAACTATTCCACCGCAACTTATACAGAGCGCCTAGCGGTTGCGTTCCTTGAGGGCGCGGTCAATCTCGCGCTGGACATCGCGCTTGGCCATATCCTCGCGCTTGTCGTAAAGCTTCTTGCCGCGACCTAGGCCCAGCAGCAGCTTTACGCGGCCGTCGGTATTAAAGTAGAGCTCCAGCGGCACCAGCGCATAACCACGGTTGCGAAGTTTACCGTCGAGAAAGTCAATCTCCTTGCGATGCAGCAGCAGACGACGGCGGCGATCAGGGTCGCGGTTCCACACGCCACCATGGCTATAAGGGTGAATATGCAGGCCCACGAGCCAGCACTCGCCGCCACGAATCAGCGCAAAGGTGTCGGTGATCTGGCACGCGCGCTCGCGAATCGACTTGACCTCGGTGCCACTCAGCTCAATGCCGCACTCAAAGGTCTCATCGATAAAATACTCGTGGTGTGCCGAGCGATTCTTGGAGATGAGCTTGCGCTCGCGCTTACTGGGCATCGCCGACCTCCTTGGT
>JAIJJM010000319.1 GCA_022728415.1 Collinsella sp.
CAGTACACGCTCGTAAGCGGCCCTGACGGCCCGCTAACGCGGAGATACGCCCCGACTTCGGGTAAACCCTCGTCGGGACCACTCCGACCGCGCACAGAAGCTCTGTCATGGCTGAAAGCGGGTATGGCTTAGCAGGGCTGGGGGTGGGTAAGGTAAAATCTATCAATCAGTACCGGCTTACGCCGGGCTTCGGCGGTTTCACACCTGTGCTACATGTAACCACCGTATGCCGCCTTACATGCGCTGACGCGCATTATTTGCCTTGTTTCGTCTGAAAGTAATCACTATGATTAAATATGATTAACAACTAATCGGATATGCAAATGAAAAACAATACTGCACAGGCAACAAAAGTCATTACCGCGCATGTGCCATTACCTATGGCTGATAAAGTCGACCAGATGGCAGCCAGGCTGGAACGCTCCCGGGGCTGGGTTATCAAACAGGCGCTTTCTGCATGGCTTGCCCAGGAGGAGGAGCGTAATCGCCTGACGCTGGAAGCCCTGGACGATGTGACATCCGAACAGGTTATCGACCATCAGGCTGTACAGGCCTGGGCGGACAGCCTCAATACTGACAATCCGTTACCGGTGCCACGCTGATGGAACTGAAGTGGACCAGTAAGGCGCTTTCTGATTTGGCGCGGTTATATGATTTTCTGGTACTGGCCAGTAAACCTGCTGCTGCCAGAACGGTGCAATCCCTGACACAGGCACCGGTCATTCTGTTAACTCATCCACGTATGGGGGAACAGTTATTTCAGTTTGAACCCAGGGAGGTCAGACGGATTTTTGCTGGCGAGTACGAAATCCGTTACGAACTTAATGGCCAGACTATTTATGTATTGCGCCTGTGGCACACACGAGAAAACAGGTAGATTGTGTGTGGGGACAACTTAACATAGCCTGCAGATATTAATTCTGTAACATTATTATCAGGCCAGATATTTTGCATTCCATTAAATAATCTTGTAGGAGATAAAATGAATTACGATGAAATAACGAAAATTACCGCTGAACGTATTAGCGACTACATGACTGAAGCAGTTAATACAGACTCTATAGCCGTTGCGGAAATGCAACATGAAGAGTTTCAGAAAATGACAGAGCGCGAGCAAGTACCTCTATTGAAATCGCCAGAATGATGTTCAGCGGCTTCGCTCAGGTATTTTCTTTCGCCCCTGTTAGCGCCAGTGATATAAGACGGTAATTCACCATTTGGATTGTCCGCTCCACCCAACATGTTGTTTCCTTAAGGTTCTCACACCAAAAAGGACATCAACATGCTGAGCAGAGAGGACTTTTACATGATAAAGCAAATGCGCCAGCAGGGCGCGTACATTGTCGATATTGCGGCTCAGATTGGTTGCTCTGAACGAACGGTCAGACGCTATCTCAAATACCCTGAACCGCCAGCCAGAAAAACCCGCCACAAAATGGTTAAGCTGAAACCGTTTATGGATTACATCGACATGCGCCTGGCAGAGAATGTCTGGAATAGCGAGGTTATCTTCGCGGAGATTAAGGCAATGGGCTATACGGGCGGACGTTCCATGCTGCGTTACTACATCCAGCCCAAACGTAAAATGCGTCCGTCAAAAAGAACAGTTCGCTTCGAAACTCAGCCTGGATACCAGCTCCAGCACGACTGGGGCGAAGTTGAGGTGGAGGTTGCAGGGCAACGGTGCAAAGTTAACTTTGCGGTTAATACGCTGGGGTTCTCCCGCCGCTTCCATGTCTTCGCCGCACCAAAACAGGATGCTGAGCATACCTACGAATCACTGGTTCGCGCCTTCCGCTACTTCGGTGGTTGTGTGAAAACGGTGCTGGTTGATAACCAGAAGGCTGCGGTGGTGAAGAATAACAACGGGAAAGTCGTGTTCAACTCCGGATTCCTTTGCTGGCCGACCACTATAACTTCCTGCCACGGGCATGCCGTCCACGCAGGGCCAGAACAAAAGGTAAGGTTGAGCGGATGGTGAAATACCTCAAGGAGAACTTCTTCGTCCGGTACCGCAGGTTCGACAGCTTCACTCATGTCAATCAATAACTGGAGCAATGGATAGCCGATGTGGCTGACAAACGGGAACTTCGCCAGTTCAAAGAAACGCCGGAACAGCGCTTAGCGCTGGAGCAGGAACATCTGCAGCCGTTACCGGATACGGACTTCGATACCAGTTACTTCGACATCCGCCATGTGTCCTGGGACAGTTATATCGAGGTTGGCGGTAATCGTTACAGCGTTCCCGAAGCGCTGTGTGGTCAGCCGGTATCGATACGAATATCGCTGGATGACGAGTTGCGGATCTACAGTAATGAGAAACTGGTGGCCTCACATCGCCTCTGTTCGGCATCGTCTGGCTGGCAGACAGTGCCGGAGCATCACGCCCCGCTCTGGCAGCAGGTCAGTCAGGTGGAACATCGACCACTGAGTGCCTATGAGGAGCTGTTGTGATGCATGAGCTGGAAGTCCTGCTGAGTCGCCTGAAAATGGAGCATCTGAGTTATCACGTTGAAAGCCTGCTGGAACAGACCGCTAAAAAAGAGCTGAACTACCGGGAGTTCCTGTGCATGGCGCTACGGCAGGAATGGAACGACAGGCATCAGCGCGGTATGGAGTCCAGGCTGAAGCTGGCTCGTCTGCCGTGGGTCAAAACGCTGGAGCAGTTCGACTTTATCTTCGATCGTAAGGTTGTCCGGGAACTGGCTGGTCTGGCGTTCGTGGAGCGCAGCGAAAACGTGATCCTGCTGGGACCTCCTGGTATCAAAAAAACTTATCTGGCCATAGCCCTTGGCGTGAAAGCGGTGGATGCAGGACATCGGGTACTGTTTATGCCACTGGACAGACTGATCGCGACACTGATGAAAGCGAAACAGGAAAACCGGCTGGAGCGTCAGCTACAACAACTGAGTTATGCCCGGGAGTTGATCCTGGATGAAATAGGCTACCTGCCGATGAACAGAGAGGAAGTCAGCCTGTTCTTCCGGCTACTGAACCGTCGATATGAAAAAGCGAGCATCGTACTGACGTCAAACAAAGGGTTCGCAGACTGGGGAGAAATGTTCGGAGATCATGTGCTGGCAACAGCGATCCTGGATCGGCTGCTACATCACTCAACCACGCTGAATATCAAAGGAGAGAGTTACCGGTTAAAAGAGAAACGTAAAGCTGGAGTGCTGACCAAAAACACGACGCCGATCAGTGATTGATGAAATGGTGGAAAGCGGGCAGCATCAGTAACGAAAGTATCTTAGCGGGCATGAAAATGGCAAATAGGGGATGCGGACGATTTCCTGGACTCTCAGGAGGTGAAACATGTTTACTGAAGAAGAAAAATCCGCGCCATTGAGCTTTATTTCAAATAGGGTACCCTGTCGTACGCGAGCTGGGCTACCCTTCGAAAAGAAATCTGCGGCGTTGGATCCGTACATGGGAAGCAGGTGGTGGCGCAAAAGAATCCATTCGTCATAAGCACCGTTACTCCGATGAGCAAAAACAGGTTGCCGTTGAACATTATCTTAACCACGGCTGCTGCCTGGCGTTTACCAG
>JAIJJM010000320.1 GCA_022728415.1 Collinsella sp.
CACGTAACTTCTTAATGTGTTCTGCCGTTTCGATCTCTTCTGCTATCCGATCTGCATCAGCTTTATTCACAGGTTCAAAGTCATGATTAAAGCGGAACATGCTGGCGATACATGTTCTGCCTTTTCGGATGTAGTGAACTTTGTTGTGGGTAGAACGCAGGATTTTGCAGGGAGTGCCGTGGTGGTCGACGTACCAGGTGTTAGGAAAAATGATTCTGAACATTTTTACACCTCAGTTGGACGATGTTGAAATTTGCTGCTTTGAGGCCATCACAGTCCCCATTGTTTGTTCTTAAGTTCGATCTCCTCCTGGCAACTTGCACAAGTCCGACAACCCTGAACAGCCAGGCGTCTTCGCTCATCTATCGGATCGCCACACTCACAACAATGAGTTGCGGATACAGTCTGGTAGTTCAGACGACGCATTTTTATTGCTGTATTGCGCTGTAATTCTTCGATTTCTGATGCTGAATCAATGATGTCTGCCATCTTTCATTAATCCCTGAATTGTTGGTTAATACGCTTGAGGGTAAATGCGAATAATAAAAAAGGAGCCTGTAGCTCCCTGATGATTTTGCTTTTCATATTCATCGTTCCTTAAAGACGCCGTTCAACATGCCGATCGCCAGGCTTAAATGAGTCGGTGTGAATCCCATCAGCGTTACCGTTTCGCGGTGCTTCTTTAGTACGCTACGGCAAATGTCATCGACGTTTTTATCCGGAAACTGCTGTCTGGCTTTTTTGATTTCAGAATTAGCCTGACGGGCAATGCTGCGAAGGGCGTTTTCTTGCTGAGGTGTCACTGAACAAGCCCCATGCCGGCAAGCATAAGCACACAGAATATGAAGCCCGCTGCCAGAAAAATGCATTCAGTGGTTGTCATACCTGGTCTCTCTCATCTGCTTCTGCTTTCGCCACCATCATTTCCAGCTTTTGTGAAAGGGATGTGGCTAACGTATGAAATTCTTCGTCTGTTTCTACTGGTATTGGCACAAACCTGACTCCAATTTGAGCAAGGCTATGTGCCATCTCAATACTCGTTCTTAACTCAACAGGAGATGCTTTGTGCAAACCGCCTCCCGTTTATTATTTATCTTCTCAGCCAGCCGCTGTGCTTTCAGTGGATTTCTGATAACAGAAAGGCCGGGAAATACCCAGCCTCGCTTTGTAACGGAGTAGATGAAAGTGATCGCGCCTACCCGGATATTATCGTGAGGATGCGTCATCGCCATTGCTCCCCAAATACAAAACCAATTTCAGCCAGTGCCTCGTCCATTTTTTCGATGAACTCCGGCACCATCTCGTCAAAACTCGCCATGTACTTTTCATCCCGCTCAACCACGACATAATGCAGTCCTTCACGCTTCATACGCGGGTCATAGTTGGCAAAGTACCAGGCATCTTTTCGTGTCACCCACATGCTGTACTGCACCTGGGCCATGTAAGCCGACTTTATGGCCTCGAAACCACCGAGCCGGAACTTCATGAAATCCCGGGAGGTAAACGGGCATTTCAGCTCAAGGCCATTGCCGTCACTGCATAAACCATCGGGAGAGCAGGCGGTGCGCATACTTTCGTCGCGATAGATGATCGGGGATTCAGTAACATTCACGCCGGAAGTGAATTCAAACAGAGTTCTGGCGTCGTTCTCGTACTGTTTTCCCCAGGCCAGCGCCTTAGCATTAACTTCCGGAGTCACACCGGTGCAAACCTCAGCCAGCAGGGTGTGGAAGTAGGACATTTTCATGTCAGG
Organism: Collinsella sp.; assembly: GCA_022728415.1. Next base: position 1,754 of record JAIJJM010000320.1, read on the forward strand.
CCACTTCTTTCCTGAGCGGGGCTTTGCTATCACGTTGTGAACTTCTGAAGCGGTGATGACGCCGAGCCGTAATTTGTGCCACGCATCATCCCCCTGTTCGACAGCTCTCACGTCGATCCCGGTACGCTGCAGGATAATGTCCGGTGTCATGCTGCCACCTTCTGCTCAGTGGCTTTCTGTTTCAGGAATCCAAGAGCTTTCACTGCTTCGGCCTGTGTCAGTTCTGACGATGCGCGAATGTCGCGGCGAAATATCTGGGAACAGAGCGGCAATAAGTCGTCATCCCATGTTTTATCCAGGGCGATCAGCAGAGTGTTAATCTCCTGCATGGTTTCATCGTTAACCGGAGTGATGTCGCGTTCCGGCTGACGTTCTGCAGTGTATGCGGTATTTTCGACAATGCGCTCGGCTTCATCCTTGTCATAGATACCAGCAAATCCGAAGGCGAGACGGGCACACTGAATCATGGCTTTATGCCGTAACATCCGTTTGGGATGCGACTGCCACGGCCCCGTGATTTCTCTGCCTTCGCGGGTTTTGAATGGTTCGCGGCGGCATTCATCCATCCACTCGGTAACGCAGATCGGATGATTGCGGTCTTTGCGGTAAATCCGGCATGTGCAGGATTCGTTGTCCTGTTCAAAGTCCATGCCGTCAAACTGCTGGTTTTCGTTGATGATGCGGGACCAGCCATCAACGCCCACCACCGGAACGATGCCGTTCTGCTTATCAGGGAAGGCGTAAATTTCTTTCGTCCACGGATTAAGGCCGTATTGGTTGGCGACGATCAGCAATGCGATGAACTGCGCATCGCTGGCATCGCCTTTAAATGCTGTCTGGCGAAGAGTGGTGATCAGTTCCTGTGGGTCGACAGAATCCATGCCGACACGTTCAGCCAGCTTCCCAGCCAGCGTTGCGAGTGCTGTACTCATCCGTTTTATACCTCTGAATCAATATCAACCTGGTGGTGAGCAATGGTTTCAACCATGTACCGGATGTGTTCTGCCATGCGCTCCTGAAACTCAACATCGTCATCAAATGCACGGGTAATGGCTTTTTTGCTGGCCCCGTGGCGTTGCAAATGATCGATGCATAGCGATTCAAACAGGTGCTGGGGCAGGCCTTTTTCCATGTCGTCTGCCAGTTCTGCCTCTTTCTCTTCATGGGCGATCTGCTGGTAGTGACGCGCCCAGCTCTGAGCCTCAAGACGATCCTGAATGTAATAAGCGTTCATGGCTGAACTCCTGAAAATGGCTGTGAAAATATCGCCCGCGAAATGCCAGGCTGATTAGGTAAACAGGAAAGGGGATTAGTGATTCAGACCGTTGCCGCGCCCGTCGAGAAAAACTTCCACGAGCAAGTCACGGGTATAAGTGCGCTCGATGCCGCGATGCAGATAAAGCCGTCCGCGTAAATTAGCTGATGCAGTCCAGGTACCATCTTTGTGTTTGACCAGCATTCCTGGCATGACCGCACCGCGATTAACGGTCTGCGTTCCGTAATGTTGATGAACCATAAAAACTCCTGCCCGTAAGCTGGGCTGCTGAACATATAGAGACTTCTGCGCGTATTCAGGCGGTGGATGGCCGCCGGTTGTCATAACTAAGCCGCCTCGTTGAAGCGACTGAGGTATAAAGTGTTGTGTTGATTTCAGCTGGTCACACCGACGTTCACGCGTCCGCTTCACCCCTCGCACTCCCCGGAGCCTGCTGAAATTCAAGCTGCGGATCTAAGCGGTCATCGCAACGGTGAATCAGGTGATTGCCGTATCGTTGTGTTGTTGCGA
>JAIJJM010000321.1 GCA_022728415.1 Collinsella sp.
CTCACCGCAGATCGAGAACATCTGGCCCCTCTTGACCATGATATTCACATCGTTCAACGCGGTGACCGGGCCGAAACGCTTCACGATATGACGCATCTCAAGAATCACGTCACCGTTCGTAGCCACAGTTACCTCCTCCGATAGTAATGTCCCTGTGCATGATGAAGGCGCCGTACCGCAACCACGCAGCGCGGCGCCCCCCCTTATCTGTTAGCCGTTAGGCCGTTGGATGAATCGAATCAGCGATCCTGCGGATCACAGGCCAGCATCCTTGGCGGAGATGTAGCCGCCGTCGACGAGGATTTCCTTGAGGTTGTCCTTGTCCACGGTGACCGGGGTCAGCAGCTGGGACGGAACATCCTTAGTGCCGTTGTTGAAGGTGTCAGGAGCCTTCGGATCCTTGCCATCGACCATGTCCTTGATCATTTCGGCGGTGGCCTTGGCCAGCTCGCGGGTGTCCTTGTAGACGGTCATGGACTGCTTGCCCTGCACGATGGCCTGCACGTTGGCCTTCTCGGCGTCCTGACCGGTGATGATCGGGTAGTAGTCCCAGCCAGCGGCCTCTACGGTGTTGTAGGTACCGGTTGCCTCGGCGTCGTTCTGGGCGAGCACGGCGTCAAGCTTGGTGCCATCGTTGTAGAAGGAGTTGATGCGGTTCTCCATCTCGTTCTGGGCCTTCTGACGATCCCAGTTATCGATACCGATGGACTGCCAATCATCAGCAGAGGAAGGAACCTTGCCGGACTTGGACTGCAGCACGCCGGACTTGAAGTACGGTCCGAGCACGTCCCAAGCGCCCTTGAAGTAGTAGCCTGCATTGTTATCGGTCGGGGAACCGGCCATGAGTTCGACGTTGAACGGGCCCTTCTTGCCATCCTTCAGACCGAGCTTCTGCTCGATGTACTCGCCCTGCATCTTGCCGACATCCTCCAAGGAGAAGGTGGCGTAGTAGTCAACGGCGTCGGTGTTCATGATCAGACGGTCGTAGGCAATGACCTTGCCGCCGTTGGAGGCGACCTGCTCGGCAGCAGCTCCGGTCGCAGTGCCGTCGATGGATGCGATGACTACGTAGTTCATGCCGTTGTTGGCCATGTTCTGAATCTGGGAGGTCTGCAGATCGGTCTTACCATCCGCGTACTGCAGGGTGACGTCATAGCCGTAGCCTTCAAGCTGCTTCTTCAGGTTCTCGCCATCGATCTTCCAACGCTCGAGCATCTGCTCAGGCATCGAAATACCGACCTTGACGGTGTCGGAGCTGCCACCGTCGCCACCGGCGGTGGTCGTGCCACGGCTACCGCCACAGGCGGCCAGCGGGATGAACATGGCGGTCGCGGCAACCACACCAAGCACCTTGGTCCACTTATTCATGGGGATTCCTTTCGACATTGATAGGAACTTGTTTCCTCTTCCTTTTGGTCAGGCAACCATTGCCGAACCTGCATAAAAATATACCATTAGTTTTTTGATTTAACAATCAGACGACCGCTCTTTTCCCAGAGATTGCACGGATTACAGCACTGTTGATTCATTCGGTTAACTAAATGTGAGCGGTAACAACGGGTATTTTCCAGCGTTTTCCTTTTTTGCGCTTTCACCAATCTTATCGATGAGATTTCTCAAAGTTCATCGACACGCCGAAGCGGCGGGCTGGCGGACGGCAGAAAAATACCAGTCATTTCGGCCCGATATGTCAATCAATCTGCTGAAGTGAACAAGAATGCATGTACCGGCTATTGTTGGGAGCACGGCACCCCCGACACGAAAGTGGCCATAGCACACCCTCCCCACTTCGACCTCGGCCAAAAGAAAAAGCCCGGCGAGCGTCCGGGCTTAAAAGGAGAAGAGAGGAAGAAGAAGAAGATTCATCAAATCATGCTTCGTTGAATAGAGCCAGGAATTTGGCGCGCCACGCATAGCGCGTCGAGGCCAGCACCAGACCAACAGCGGTTAGCGTGACGCCAATCGGCGCAGCGGCTGGTGAAACGAATAGCAGTACGGCGTAGGCTGCGGCCAACAGGCAGAGCGACAGCAGCAGAACATGATGTGCGCGCATAGCAGTATCTCCATTGACGTTGCGTAGGTATGCATGGACTTACAGTACTTAGTTTAATGATTTAACCATATATCATATTTGTTACCAATGCAAATCGAAAAGGGGCCGGCCTGCCAAATACGGGCAGCCCAGCCCCACTCAGTGCCACACAAAGGCCGAGGCAGAGGCAACAGTCGAAACCGCAATCCCGTCACTTCGACCAGATGAGCACTTCCCCATCGTCATACGCTGCCAATGGGCCTCGGGCCGAGCATGCACCGCGCGCAGCACCGGTGATATCCCGGTCCACAACAATCGGCGAACCATCGGGATTCTCGAAATATTCCTCGACAATACGCGGTTGGCCAAGATCAGCAGTGGAGATCACCGGTCCAGTCGCCGACCGAATCGGTTCGGGCAACGAGACGGTCATCCATAGCTCATCATCGGTTTCGCGCAACGCCAACGAAGAGCCGTCATCACTCACCACGGCCTCGGCTTCGCCGGAAGCGGCCTTCGCGCCCGAAACATAGGCGTTCGAAGCCAGCAATACCGGCTGCTTCACGCTGCGATACAACTCCTCATCGCCAAGGCCAGCCTCTTCAATCAGCTGTTCATACTCCTCAAGCGAGCGCGGATAGCCGTCAAAGAACGCGGTTCCGGCTTCCGCCATACCGGCCGCACCGGCGGCAGTGCGCAACGGTTTGGCGGAATCGCCCACAGCCAAGAACAGGTTGTTGATGTACCGATCATCGCCACCGTAGACGAATGCCTCGCCGGCCACATCGGTGGCATGCGGGAAATGGTATGGCGTGGATCGGTCCAAGACGGCGGTGTGACGAATGCGACCGGCGAACAGATTGTTGACGAACGCCGCGCCTTGCGCATAGTCGTCGAAACTGAACTCGGAGGCAAACACGTTGTTCATAAACGTAATCGGCCCGTGGGTCACCTCGGTCATCACATCTCGCGTGTTGCGGTAGAACACGTTCGAATCCACCACGGTGCCCTGCGCCTGCCAGTCGAGCCACATGCCCAGCACCGAATCATGCACCCGGTTGCCGCGCACCACCGTGTCAACGGCTGCGTGCATTTTAATGGCGGCCACTTCCCAGCCGAAGAACTCGCGCTTGGTGCCGATGCGGTGTATGTGGTTGCCTTCAATCAGTGAGAAGGCACAACCCATATGACCAACCACACCATTCTGGCCGCAGTCGTAGATTACGTTGCCGCGCACCACGTGCCCGCCGACTACGCCTTTCTCCCAGCCGGCATGCAGCGCCTTGTAGACGGCCTCTTTTTGGTATTGGTACCCGGACTTGCGATGGGTGCGCGTCGATTCGTTGTCGCCGGTGGAAATCTCCTTGCCCAGCGAGATCGCCGAACATTTCGCGTCATGAATGCGATTGTTTTCGATAACCCACCCGCGGGACCAATGCGGGCCCACCAGCCCGACCTGATCGGCAGTCGGCGGCGTGTAGGGGC
>JAIJJM010000322.1 GCA_022728415.1 Collinsella sp.
AGGGGATTGAAAATCCCCGTGTCCTTGGTTCGATTCCGAGTCCGGGCACCACTAATTCTTAAGAACCCGCCCACAAGGCGGGTTTTTGCTTTTGGATCTTTATATAAAATAAACTTGGGAGCATAACGCCATCAGGTCTTAAACACTCCCGAATCATCAATAAACATCCCCCGTTAACAAAACACAGTTCAGTTCACATAACATCCCTGTTATCCCACACATATCTGCTGGCCGAACGACGCCAGTGCGCGTACGGAGGCAAGAGCAGCCCTGCACATGGCAGCGTTTGTGGTAACCTGGTTTAATCCGGTGATAAAGGCGTTTTACATGCATCTGCCAGCAGCCGGAAAAACCAAAAAAGTGGCGCTGGTTGACTGTATGCGTAAATTGCTGACCATCCTGAACGCAATGCTCAGAAAGAACGAAGAGTGAAATGAATCGTAGCATCATGTTGCTCCATAATTTTTACGTTCAAGACAGTTGATTATCGGCGCATATGACTCAAAAAGAGCCTGATGATTGCCTCTTTTCCATAGGCTCTTTCTCTGAAGTGAAGGAAGGCCCGGAAGAAAGCACTCGCTGGCATACGTGACTCCAGGTCAACCAGAGATAATCACCATTGTTATTTTTCTATTTAATAATAATCTCCTGAAAAATAGATATAGCAAAAATACAATCCGGCCAGATTTAATTCCGCATTCATTACCAGAAATAATCAACACCACAACTATCACATCATTCAATAGTCACCGCTAAAATTTTATTATTCTCCTCTTCTTTACATAGAAATTGTCAACCTGTTTATTATGCCGCACTAAAATAGTTAATCACAAAACAACATCGCCATTATTTGCGTGTTTTATTTATTAATAACATAGTCATACGTTCTTTTTTTACAAGGAAATAATCAATTGATAAATTGTTTTTGGTCTTAATAGTCAAGCATGAAACATTTTAATAAATGATAAAAATCCTAAATTCCTTGTTCATAATGTAGGGGTGTGTTAAATAGGTGGGCAAAATTTGGTTCCCCTTCTCGCCTGTAATATTGCAGCATCTTCGCACCTCCATGAGACATTGCGACTTAATAAGAAGGTGATAAGTCCTGCATATAAGCAGGGACTGACCATGGTTTTATATTTATTAAAATTTTTGTTACAACCCATTGATTTAGCACAAATAAATTATAGTGGGTTCGGGTTTGTTGTGACTGTGGCATTATTTCCGTGCAAAGGAGCTGATATGTCTGAAAGACATTTAACTGATGACCAGAGCAGTACTATCGATCCATATCTAATTACCTCTGTTCGCCAGACTCTGGCAGAACAAGGCGCAGCATTACAAAACTTGTCTAAACAACTGGATTCCGGGCAGTACCAGCGTGTCCTTAATTTGATAATGAACTGTAAAGGGCACGTTATTCTTTCGGGAATGGGTAAATCAGGGCATATCGGTCGTAAAATGTCAGCGACGCTGGCCTCTACGGGTACGCCTAGTTTCTTTATTCATCCTGCAGAAGCTTTCCATGGCGATCTGGGCATGATTACGCCTTACGATCTTCTGATCCTTATTTCTGCCAGCGGTGAAACGGATGAAATCCTCAAGCTAGTTCCTTCACTGAAAAATTTCGGCAACCGAATTATCGCCATTACCAATAATGGAAATTCCACGCTGGCGAAAAATGCTGATGCCGTGCTGGAACTCCACATGGCGAATGAAACCTGCCCGAATAATCTTGCACCAACAACGTCTACCACGCTGACGATGGCGATCGGCGATGCGCTGGCGATTGCCATGATCCACCAACGCAAATTTATGCCGAATGATTTTGCGCGCTATCACCCGGGCGGTTCATTAGGTCGTCGCCTGCTGACCCGCGTTGCTGATGTCATGCAGCATGATGTTCCTGCGGTGCAGCTGGATGCGTCATTTAAAACCGTGATTCAACGTATCACCAGCGGATGCCAGGGAATGGTGATGGTAGAAGACGCAGAAGGTGGGCTAGCGGGCATTATCACCGACGGTGACCTGCGTCGCTTTATGGAAAAAGAGGATTCTCTGACATTCGCCACGGCTGCGCAGATGATGACACGTGAACCGCTGACGCTACCGGAAGAAACCATGATCATTGAAGCGGAAGAAAAAATGCAAAAACACCGTGTCTCAACGTTATTGGTGACCAACAAGGCAAATAAAGTCACTGGCCTTGTGCGCATTTTCGACTAATTAAGCAACGGGGTTCGAGAGGTTAGTCTCTCATTGAGTTTGCGCCCCACTGAAACTTTGATAATCGTTACATGTTGATAAAAGTGAAGTCTGCCGTATCCTGGATGCGTGCTCGTCTGTCTGCCATCTCACTGGCAGATATCCAAAAACACCTGGCGAAAATCATCATTCTGGCACCGATGGCGGTGCTGCTGATCTATCTGGCTATCTTCAGCCAGCCTCGCTATATGAGCGAGTCGAAAGTCGCCATTAAACGCTCGGATGATTTAAACAGCGGCAGCCTGAATTTTGGTCTGCTTCTGGGTGCCTCTAACCCCAGTTCCGCAGAAGATGCGTTGTATCTGAAAGAGTACATCAACTCGCCGGATATGCTGGCGGCACTGGATAAGCAACTAAATTTTCGTGAAGCGTTTAGCCACAGCGGGCTCGATTTTCTTAATCATCTTAGCAAGGATGAAACTGCAGAAGGCTTCCTGAAGTACTACAAGGACCGTATCAACGTCTCGTATGACGATAAAACCGGATTACTGAATATTCAGACGCAGGGCTTTAGCCCGGAGTTTGCGCTTAAGTTTAACCAGACCGTGCTGAAAGAGTCAGAGCGCTTTATCAATGAGATGTCACATCGCATCGCGCGTGACCAGCTTGCCTTTGCAGAAACGGAGATGGAAAAGGCACGCCAGCGTCTGGACGCCAGCAAAGCGGAATTGCTCTCTTATCAGGACAACAACAACGTTCTGGATCCACAGGCACAGGCACAGGCGGCGAGCACGTTAGTCAATACGCTGATGGGCCAGAAGATCCAGATGGAAGCGGACCTGCGGAACTTGCTGACGTATCTGCGTGAAGACGCCCCGCAAGTTGTGAGTGCGCGTAATGCGATTCAGTCATTGCAGGCACAAATTGACGAAGAAAAAAGCAAAATCACAGCGCCGCAGGGTGACAAGCTAAACCGTATGGCGGTGGATTTTGAAGAAATCAAATCAAAAGTAGAGTTCAACACCGAGCTGTACAAACTGACCCTGACCTCCATTGAAAAGACCCGTGTAGAAGCGGCTCGTAAGCTCAAGGTGCTGTCAGTGATCAGTTCGCCACAGTTGCCGCAGGAATCGTCTTTTCCAAATATCCCTTATTTGATCGCCTGCTGGTTACTGGTGTGCTGCCTGCTGTTCGGCACCCTGAAACTGTTGCTGGCTGTTATTGAAGATCACCGAGACTAACGCTGTCGCTGAATGAGTTTGTGATGAAATTATTTAAATCAATTTTACTGATTGCCGCCTGTCACGC
>JAIJJM010000323.1 GCA_022728415.1 Collinsella sp.
GCGCGGAAGATCGTCGTCTCCGGTGAGGCGGCTGGACTTCAAATCCAGTTGGGGCCGCCAGCGGTCCCGGGCAGGTTCGACTCCTGTGATCTTCCGCCAGTTTACCTCTTCTGAACTCTCCCAATGTCAATAAATCTCTTCTAATCCCTTGTATATCAGTATTTATTTGTATCCTGAGGTCAACCTACTTCACCCCATATCAAGTTTCTTTTGGGGGTACTTTAGGGGGTGTTATTTCCTATTGAAATACAAGCACCCCCATAATAGGAAAAATGTGATACATAACAACGGCTTTTAACAATATCTTTGTTATACAAGGGGTATTGGGGGTATCAGGTTAGTTACTGGCAGAAATCCCCCTCAGGAACATGAATTCATCAAAAGCCGGAGGATGTCATGGCATTAACCGATATCAAAGTGAAAACCGCAAAACCCAAAGACAAACCCTATAAGCTTGCTGATGGCGGCGGTATGTATCTACTGATTAACACTAATGGTTCTAAATACTGGCGCATGAAGTACCGCTTTGCTGGTAAAGAAAAGATGCTTTCTATTGGCGTATACCCCGATGTAACGCTAGCCGATGCTCGCGAGAAACGCAGTGAAGCCAGGAAACTCCTCGCTGCTGGAGGCGATCCAGGGGAGGCAAAAAAGGAAGAAAAAATCGCGCAGCAAATGAGTCTGAAAAATACGTTCGAGGCTATTGCTCGCGAATGGCACCAGTCAAAAGCTGATCGGTGGTCATTACGCTATCGTGATGAAATCATTGATACCTTCGAAAAAGACATTTTTCCCTACATTGGCAAGCGCCCTATTGCCGAAATCAAACCAATGGAGTTACTGGAAGCACTGCGTAAAATGGAAAAACGTGGAGCTCTGGAGAAAATGCGCAAGGTCCGCCAGCGCTGTGGTGAGGTGTTCCGCTATGCAATTGTTACTGGCCGGGCAGACTATAACCCAGCCCCCGATCTTGCCAGTGCTTTAGCTACACCGAAAAAAGTACATTTTCCCTTTCTTACTGCTAATGAACTTCCCCACTTCCTCAACGATCTGGCGGGTTATACCGGAAGTATAATCACTAAGACAGCTACTCAGATCATTATGTTAACCGGCGTACGAACACAAGAACTGCGTTTTGCACGCTGGGAAGATATCGATTTTGAGACAAAATTGTGGGAGATCCCGGCAGAAGTAAATGAAGATGAAGCGACCTCATATTGTGCCGCTCTCTGAGCAGGTCATTATGCTATTTAAGCAGCTTGAACCAATCTCAAAACATCATCCCCTAGTCTTTATCGGTAGAAATGATCCCCGCAAACCAATTAGTAAGGAAAGCATTAACCAAGTAATTGAATTACTTGGATATAAGGGAAGACTCACAGGGCACGGTTTCAGACACACCATGAGTACAATTCTGCATGAACAAGGCTTTAATTCCGCCTGGATTGAAATGCAGTTAGCTCATGTGGATAAAAATTCCATCAGGGGTACCTATAATCATGCCCTGTATCTCGATGGCCGCCGTGAAATGATGCAATGGTACGCTGATTACATTGATTCACTCTCCAGCCGGGAAAGTTAAGTCAGAAATACTTTTTCCTGATATTTTCCTCAATTAAGTATTTTATCCTCTGGCCTACAAGGCTGGAGGATTTTTGTTATTATATTATTTTTTTGCGTCTTCAAACTTATTACAAAAACATAATTAAAAACAAATTGACATTTTTAAATTGGCAATTACAAAATACAGCCTTGCAGTTATTTCGATACCTTTAGCAAAGGAAAAGTTGATTCAGATATAATTTAGCATTTCAATCATCTGACATCATTATAAAAAATGAGATTCACATAAAGATAAAATTATTGTTCTCAAGGAAAGCATGAAGGGGCTTCGTAAGCAATATTCATTCGGTGCCAAGACAGGACTTGATACACAGAATCTCAACTTTTATGCTCTCAGACTATATCACCACATGTTTTACAGGCTCAGAAATGAACGATAGATTATGCTTTGAAGTGCACGATAACAAGGGTTATTTCGTATTTCCGGATACCTGGTTTGGCCCATTGCTGGGGGAGTTTGAAGAAGTGCTTGATGCATACGACGCTGATGAAATCAGCGAGACGAGTTACATCAACAAACTCCGACGCCTTGCTCAACGGGAGCCGGACTTTATTGATATACACGCTCATCTGGCATATGCATTTCTGGAACAGAATGCCCCGCGTAAGGCACTGAACGCCGCTCTTAAAGGACTGGCGGCAGGTAATCGTATCATCCCGGAAAGTTTCTGTGGTGAAATAATCTGGATGCATCCCGAAAACCGGCCTTATCTGCGCGCGCTTTATGCAGCAATTCTCGCAAATGTGCACTTACAGCGCCATCAGGATGCGGTTATGCTCACTGATAAAATACTGGCATACAATCCTGAAGATAATCAGGGGGCTCGCTGGTTGTTGGGTTCAGAGCTGTTACGCACCGGCGATCATGAGCGAGCCTTCAGTGTACTGAAAGAGCATGCTGATGAATTTTCACCTTACTGGTATGAACTCGGTCTCCTGCATTTTCTGAACGGGGAACATGTTAAGGCCGCCACAGCTTTTCGCCATGGCTTTGCCACAAACACTTACATCGCAGAAATGCTGTGCGGAAATCTGCATCCATTTCCACTTGCTGTGTGGCATGACTTCTCCGGCTCTCTGGATACGGCAGAAGATTACTATGCAACATACTCACCATTATGGGGACAATATCCGGAAGCATTGCTGTTTGTAAACTGGCTCTATAACCATTCCTCCGTGCTGCATGAACGATCAGAAATCATTAAATGCGCCGAAATGCTGATTCAGGAAGATGATTTCGAAATATGCGAAAGTATTTTAAGACAGCAGGAGCACCTGTGGAAAAGAATTGACAAGACACTTTCTGAGGAAATTGTACAGAAATGCAGAAATATGAACGGTGAATATATCTGGCCCTGGATATTGCCCTTTTCCGCAGCAGGGATGAAACATTCAAGCATCCAGTATCAGTAGATATTGCATTAGTGTAACTTTAAAACAAGTAATAATTTATTATCCAATAATAACACTGTGTTCCTTCCCCAGGTGATTACCCTGGGGTTATTTTCTGAAAGTTTCCTTTGCAAAAGGATAGCGTTGTAAATTACTTTAACGAATTACTCCATGAACTCATTAAAGTTCTTTCGTAATACTTTATCGTCAAACACGTTATAGCTGGCATCAAAAACCACAGATTTACCCTGCCAGCGGGTAATCCCCTCCTCTGGCGTTTTCGGTTGAACTGGTATCCCCGTCCAACACAGGTAGCCATTATAAACAGTAAAAAATTGTATTCGCTGTTATGAAATCAATAGTCCTGACGTATTGTTGAATGTGCTTGTGTTCTGAACTGAACCGCCCCGGGAATCCTGGAGACTAAACTTCCTGAGAAAGAGGTAAACAGGATGACTAAAAATACTCGTTTTTCCCCCGAAGTCCGTCAACGGGCA
>JAIJJM010000324.1 GCA_022728415.1 Collinsella sp.
TCAGGTACGTCAGCAGGCCAAATACCAGGCTACCCAGCACACCTATTGCTGCCCACTGTGAGGGCGTGACTTTATCGAGCAGCTGTAAAAACCAGTAGCCAGCACTGCCTGCGGAGGTGCCGTAGGCAATGCCCGTTGTTAACTTATCCATGGATTTCATAGCCTCACCTCCGCAAATAACGGATGGTGTACACGGTTCGGAACGAAGAGGAAAGGTATAGAAGTTACATTAGCGTAAGGCTTGAACATCTATTCAAAAAGAAAAACGCCGCGATTATTCTGGCGTAGCTGAAAGCATCATACAATTATCAAATACGAAAATTACAAAATCATTAAAACGCATCACGTTACATCATGTCTTTTTCTAAAAAAAATCTTGATGAATATTGATGGGGAGGAACACCAAAATACCTTCTGAAAACACTTACAAAATATGACGTGTTTTCATAACCGCATATCTCAGCAACTTTTCCAACAGAATATAAATTGTAGCTTAATAACCTTTCCGCCATCACCATTCGCTCTTCAAGAATTAACTAACTAAATGATAAGCCTTCGTGCTTTAATTTTCTTTTTAACAGACTTTCACTCAGATACAGTCTTGAAGATATATCACAAAGTCTCCATGCTGCAGATATATCCGTGTGAATAATAGCCTTAACTTTACTTCCTAAACTATTAAGACATCCAAATAAAAAACTTTGCACTATTTTCTCTGAAGATAAGATAGCAAGACATGCAAGTGATATTTGATTTCTAACAAAATCCACAGTTCTGCCATCACAATTCAAGCATGCAATCAAGTTCTTTAACAATGAAAAATCTTCACATTCCACCATCAAGTATGCCGGATAAAACCTTCTTACAGAAAAAGGTGAGAGTGTGTTGCTTTTAAAGAAATCATTAACTGTTTTTTCTTCAACATCTACGATCATTACATGATCTATATTTGATGAAAAAATCTTTTAAATTGTAATCAATGAGAACAGCACTTCCTTTTTTAAACAAAATATCTTCTTTACCAATTCGGACATCAAACGAATTCAACACCAAAATGATAGAACATATGTATGGCATATTATCCACCTGATATCATTGGGGTTACACCAGGTAAGTATAGGTGGAAAATCAATATTCGCCAGTTCAACAATAAGGAAAATTTCATTACATCACAAGTATAAAATTATGTATTTAACTCACAAAGACAAATTATTAAACCAATCTGTTATATTATATATAGCTGCGTGGAATCATAATATTATATATTTTGACTGGCATGTTTACCAACTTTAAGTTGCATCTCAATTGTTTCTTCAGCGTAAACAGAGTTTTTATACAAACTGACACTCTGGGTATCATAGTGTAGTTTTTACGATTGTAAATATCCTGCATGCAGGAACTCATCCTTTTGGATGATATCGCATACAATTAATTTACCATCAGTCTTAGAGCCAGTTCGTCCGGATAGGGATCGAAGTAATTCTGTGTAAGCAAGTAATCATTAGGATACTCACCCAGATAATGCTTCAGCAGAGTCAACGGCGCAAGAAGAGGTAATGTGCCAGAACGATAGTTAAGTATAACCTCGCTCAACTCTTTACGCTGGCGTGTACTTAAGTAGTTACTAAAATACCCCTGTATATGCATCAGCACATTCGTGTGATTTTTACGTGATGCAGGTTTTCTGAGAATCGCCATCAGCTTATCACGATACACCTCAAAGTATGATTCAAGGTCCGCCCACTCGTGTATTGCAGCCACAAATGGTCCCATATCTTTATAGCCTGCCTGACTATGCGCCAACAACTGAAGCTTATAACGACTATGAAAAGCTAATAACTCTCTTCTTGATAATTTCTCCTTGTAAAGGTGATTGAGCTCATGCAAAGCAAAAACTCTTTCAACAAAATTCTCACGAAGCACTGGATCATGTAATCGCCCATCCTCTTCAACCGGTAGCCAGGAAAACTTTTCCATCAAAGTGCTCGTAAATAGTCCCACTCCATCTTTACGACCTCGATTACCATTTTCATCATAGACACGCACGCGCTCCATGCCACAGCTGGGAGATTTAGCACAAACCACAAACCCCGATACATCCTTTAATTTGTCCATATAAGAACGACTAAACTCTGTCATTCTCTCTGTCACATCCTCATTCTGGTCGTGGCTGAAACACATCCGTATATTTCCTTGCATCGAGCGCACAAGACGTAGAGCAGGACGCGGAACTGGCAGCCCTATAGCCATTTCCGGACATACTGGTCTGAATGTTACCCATTCCACTAATTTGTCCATTAAAAAGTCAGCTCTTTTGTGACCACCATCAAAACGAACAGCAGAACCGGCCAAACAACCGCTGATTCCAATCACAGGTTTTTTTATCATATTCTCCCCCTTGACTAATTCATTAACACATAAACTGTGTAGTGCACGGAATAAATTGCCTTTCTGGCGTCATCACTGACAATTTTTCTGTTATGGACTATTCCTAATATAGTATGAAAGTTCTTTAAGTGATCGGTCGTAATCATCTATCTTTCATACTTACTCTCAACTATCAAAAGTACAGGATTTATTATGAAGTTATGGCCTGTGTTGACTGGCATTGCACTCTCTTTCACTCTTATAGCATGTAAGGCCCCGACACCACCTAAAGGTGTGCAGCCGATTACAAATTTTGACGCCAACCGCTACCTCGGAAAATGGTATGAAATAGCTCGCCTCGAGAACCGGTTCGAACGTGGTCTGGAACAGGTCAGCGCTACTTATGGAAAACGGAACGACGGAGGGATTCGTGTACTTAACCGTGGATACGATCCAACGAAAAATAAATGGAGCGAGAGCGAAGGTAAAGCATACTTTACTGGAGATACTAAAACTGCAGCATTGAAGGTTTCGTTTTTTGGCCCCTTCTATGGTGGCTATAATGTAATCAAACTGGATGATGAGTATAAGTATGCTCTTGTCAGTGGTCCGAACAGAGAATACCTATGGATTCTGGCAAGGACCCCAACTATTCCAGATAAAGTAAAAGCAGACTATGTGCGAACCGCTCAAAAGTTGGGATTCAATGTCAATGAATTATTATGGGTTAAACAATAAAATCCCTACCCGAAATAATACTTATTAGAAAAAAACCAGCCTTTGGGGAGGCTGGCTAAATCAGGAAACAAGCTGTTATATGATAATAACTACGTTGTGATTCCAACATTTAAAATGTTAGACTAATGACAATCAGACAGCAACTTTTCCTTTAATTATTTCGAACAATCAGCATCCATCTCCAATCGGAGATCCAACACCATCAGCATACCCTCCACTACGCCCTCAGCTTTCTGAAGCATCCTGCCAACCCAACAATCAGATCGCCCATGCTTACGTGCAAGCGCCATAAAAGTCATGCCGCCGACATAATAGTCCACCAATAAATCATGCAAATCGCTGTTGTTCTTTTTCAGACGGGCCATGCACCCGCAAATGATCATCGCGTCATCGTCACAACATTG
>JAIJJM010000325.1 GCA_022728415.1 Collinsella sp.
GTGGAGAACGTGGGCGTTATCGCCCTGTGCCTGGGTATCGGCGGCCCGCTGGGTATCGCCGCGGCCCTGCTGCACTGCGTGTTCCACGGCTTTACCAAGACGCTTGCCTTCTGCGTGTCCGGCAACATCCAACACGCCTTTGGCACGCGTAGCCTGGCCAAGATTCAGGGCGTCGTCGAGGTTGCCCCCGCAACCGCCGCGCTCGCCATCCTGGCGCTGCTCGGTCTTGCCGCCTTCCCGCCCTTTGGCATGTTTATCTCCGAGTTCCTGACTTTTGTCGCCGGTGTTACCGCCGGTCCCATGTGGCTGGTCGTCGTGGTCGCCCTCGGTCTTACCGTGGCCATCTCCGCGCTCACCCGCATCGCACTCAAGTCGGTATTCGGCCATGCGCCCCAGGGCATGGGCAAGCATGAGGCCCCGGCGCTCATGCTTATCCCCGAAATCATCCTGGCTGTCATGATCTTGTGGTTTGGCATCGCCACCCCGCTGCCTCTCGTGCACGGTGTGGAGACCGCGACCGGCATCGTGCTCGAGCAGAGCACCGAGGAACTTCACGCGACGCCGATGTACCGCGCTGTGTTCGGTACCGAGACCGCTCAGAGCGAGGTGGAGTAACGAATGATTGAAACTGAGAACAAGGTGTATGCCCGTCGCTGCGAGAGCCATGTCGAGGCCCTGCGCCGCGCCGTTCCGGGCTGCATCGAGAAGGTCGAGTGGCAGTGCGAGGACCAGCTGACGATCACCGTCAAGCAGGACAGACTGCCCGAGGCCGTCCACTACCTGTACTACGAGCGCTACGGCTGGATTCCCGTGATCGTCGGCAACGACGAGCGCAGTCTGTGCGGCCGCTACGCCGTGTACTACGTCATCTCCATGGAGGGGGAGGATCCCGGCTGGGTGACCGTGCGCACCGAGGTCGATCCCGCCAAGATGACGTTCCCGTCCGTGACGCCGTTCGTCCCCGCCTGCGTGTGGGGCGAGCGCGAGCTGCGCGACATGTTCGGCCTGATCCCCGAGGGTCTGCCCGACCGTCGTCGCCTGGTGCTGCCCGACGACTGGCCCAGCGGCCTGTACCCGCTGCGCAAGGACTCCATGGACTACCGCTTCCGTCCCGCTCCCGCGAGCGACATGGAAAACTACGAGTTCTTGGCCGATACCAAGGGCAAGGAGACCACACTCGTCCCCATGGGACCGCTGCACATCACCTCCGACGAGCCCGGCCACTTTCGCCTGTTCGTTGAGGGCGAGACGATCGTCGACGCCGACTACCGTCTGTTCTACGTGCACCGCGGTATGGAGAAGGTCGCCGAGACGCGCCTGAACTATGACGCCGTGACGTTCCTTGCCGACCGCATCTGCGGCATCTGCGGCTGCGCCCACTCGGTGGCCTATGCCGAGGCCGTCGAGCGCGCCCAGGGCATCCATGTTCCGCCGCGCGCCCAGTACATCCGCGCCATCATGCTCGAGGTCGAGCGCCTGCACTCGCATCTGCTCAACATTGGCCTGGCGTCGCACTACACGGGCTTCGACTCCGGCTTCCAGCAGTTCTTCCGCGTCCGCGAGAAGTCGATGGACCTGGCCGAGAAGCTCTCCGGTCACCGCAAGACCTACGGCCTCAATGTGATCGGCGGCGTGCGCCGCGACATTTTGGCTGAGCAGAAGCTTTCCACGCTCACGACCATTCACCAGCTGCGCTCCGAGGTCTCTGAACTCGTCGACGTGCTGCTCTCCACGCCCAACTTTATCGAGCGTACGAGTGGCATCGGCATCTTGGACCGCAAGATCGCACGCGACTTCTCGCCGGTCGGCCCGCTCATGCGCGGTTCGGGCTATGCCCGCGACGTGCGCTTTGACCATCCCTTCGACGGCTACGCCGATCCGGATATTCAGAAGATGCACGCCGCCACGGCCGACACCTGCGATGCCTTCGGCCGTACCGCCGTTCGCATCCAGGAGGTTTACGATTCGATCGACATGATCGAGACCATGCTCGAGAACTGCCCGTCGGGTCCCATCCTCACCACGGATTGGGAGTACACTCCGCACAAGTACGCCATCGGCGCTACCGAGGCGCCGCGCGGCGAGGACGTGCACTGGGCCATGCTCGGCAATAACCAGAAGTGCTACCGCTGGCGCGCCAAGGCCGCCACGTACAGCAACTGGCCGGTCCTGCGCTACATGTTCCGCGGCAACACCGTGGGCGACGCGGCGCTGATCGTCGGCTCGCTCGACCCGTGCTACTCTTGCACCGACCGCGTGACGGTGACCGACGTCGCCGCCAAGCGCGACCATGTGCTCGACAAGGAGCAGTTCGAGAACGTCTGGCGCGACAAGTCGCCGCTTGCGGGCGAGGGCACCATGGCCGCTCCGCTCGATGAGGAGGCGCTCTAATATGCTGAAGCTTTGGAAGGTTAACGCCAAGGCCGGCGACGCGACGGTCAAGTACCCGTTTGCGCCGTTCCCCACCAACAAGGACATGCGCGGCAAGCCCGAGCACAACGCCGAGCTCTGCATCGCCTGCGGTGCCTGCGGCGTGGCGTGCCCGGCCGATGCCATCCGCATGGATACCGATCTTGCGGCCGATACCATTACCTGGTCGATCGACTACGGCCGCTGCATCTTTTGCGGCCGCTGTGAGGAAGCCTGCCCCATGGAGGCCATCAAGCTCACCGAGGAGTTTGAGCTGGCTGTTATGAGCAAGGACGACCTCACCAGCAAGAGTGTCTATACGCTCGAGCACTGTTCGCGCTGCGGCAAGCCGTTCGCCCCGCACAAGGAGATCGACTACGCCAAGCGCCTGCTGCAAAAGGCCGGCGGCATGGAGGCCATCCAGGCCGCCCGTACCGTCGGTATGTGCCAGGAGTGCAAGCGCGAGCTCGACGCCCTGCGCGCCGCGTCGGCCGTCAAGACCGGCAACGCTGCCGGCATGGTCGTCAACGAGACGCTTGCGTCCGGCGAGTCCCAGGGCCCCGGCATGGAGTATCTGGGCGGCCACGGCGTGAACCCGGAGTATATCGATCGCGAACTCAACCCCGATGCGCCCGAGATTCCCGCCGGTCCGGCGCCGGTCGAGGGCATCATCATGGATTTTGAAACGAAGGAGGAGTAACCATGGCCGAACCCACGCTTTTGCCCGAGCGGCTTCAGTACCGCCCGACCAAGATCGAGCTCGACGAGAGCATCGAGAAGGCCAAGGCGACCCTTCTTAAAAAGATCAAGCGCTCGGTGTACGTCTACCGTGTCGACTGCGGCGGCTGCAACGGTTGCGAGATCGAGATCTTCGGTTCCATCACGCCCGTCTTCGACGTCGAGCGCTTTGGCATCAAGGTCGTGCCCTCGCCCCGTCACGCCGATGTGCTGCTGTACACCGGCGCCGTGACGCGTGCCATGCGCATGCCGGCCCTGCGCGCCTTTGAGGCCGCACCCGACCCCAAGATCGTGGTGTCCTATGGCGCGTGCGGCTGCACCGGCGGCATCTTCTACGACAACTACTGCGTCTGGGGCGGCAC
>JAIJJM010000326.1 GCA_022728415.1 Collinsella sp.
ATCGTATCCGGCCCTGCTGGCGCTGGGTATTCCGCCGGTCCTCGCCAACGCGAGCAATACCGTCGGCGTGATCGGCACCGGCGTCGGTGGCGTGCTGGGCGCCCGCAAGGAGCTGCGCGGGCAGCGGCTGCGTTCCATCACCTACGTAAGCATCGGCGCGGTGGGAGGCGTCGCCGGCGCTGCGCTGCTGCTCAGCCTCGACCCGAAGATCTTCGAATTCGCCGTTCCGCCGCTGATCCTGTTCAGCTCGCTGATCATAGCGGTCAATCCGCGCGGCCGCATGCAGGCACGGCAGGCCGCGGCGGACGTCATGGCCCAGGCCAGATCCCTGACGACGCCGCAAGGGCAGGGGAGCGACGGCGCGCCCGCGTCGGCTCCCGCATCGACGCAACCCATGTCCAAGGACCCATGGTGGATATGGCTCGGCGTCGCGTTCGTGGCGGTATACAGCGGATATTTCGGCGCCGGTGCCGGCACGTGCGCGCTCGCGGTGCTCGACGCAGGCAAGATCGGTCCGTTCCATCAGATCAATGCGCTCAAGACGCTGATCGGCACCGGTGCGAACATCAGCGCGTCGGTCATCTTCATCGTGCGCGGCGTCGTGGACTGGCCTGCGGCCATCCTGCTGTGCGTCGGCTGCTTCATCGGCGGATACATAGCGTCGCCCGTCACTCGCAGGATCCCGGCCCGGATCATGCGCATCGCGGCTGTGCTCGCCGGCATCGTACTCACCGTTGATCTGGCGATGAAAACCTACCTGTGACGAATCGGAAGCCGTCGAATGCGACGGTATCCGGCATAATATCGCATTTCTCCGTTCAGAGAGTTTTCAGAAAAGAGCCAGACAAGATTCGACGGTCGTGGCGTTCTCTTAGCGGCATCTAAGTGACGAGCCAAGTTCCTCGTTCATAGTGGCCTTCAGGTAAGCGGTGGTGCCTGCTTCCCGGCACCGACGACTTCCAGCCGGTCAAATCCACGTCGTCGAACTCCGCGAACTCCTCCGACTCGTCCAGCTCCAGTGACTCCGGCCAGGGCGACGGGCAGCAGGGACCCGGCGGCCAGCCCGGCGGTGACCGGCAGGGCGGCCGCGGCGGCATGATGATGACCTCCGGCGACTTCACGCTCACCGGCTTCTCGTCGGACACCGCCATCGCCAACGCGGCGAACGGCACGTTCACGATGTCGTCCGGCGAAGTGTTCGGCTATGGCGAGTCGGACAACGGCAAGGTCATCATCTCCAAGGCGCTCGCCGACTTCAACGACCCGAAAGTCGGCGACGAGATCACCGTCACCAACCCGTCCGACACGTCGACGACCTACACGTTCACCATCAGCGGCATCTATAAGAACAGCACGTCCAGCAACACCAGCGCGATGGGCCCGATGGGCGGCACCTCGCAGGACGCCGACAACGCGATATACACATCCGTCTCCACGCTCAAATCGCTTGGCTTGGACGCCGCTACCGCCGCGAACGACGATGACAACAACACCACGACCCAGCTGAGCTACACCTACGTGCTCGGCAGCGCCGACGACTACGAGACCTTCGCTTCCGACGTCCGGAAGGCCGGACTGGACGACACCTGCACCGTGCAGTCCGCCGACGTGGAGAACTACGAATCGAGCCTCGTGCTGCTCGACAACCTCGCCAAGTTCGCCCTCACGCTGCTCATCGTCGTACTGGCGGTCGGTGCGGTCGTGCTCAATCTGTTCAACATCCGCGAACGCAAATACGAGGTCGGCGTACTCACCGCCATCGGCGTGAAGAAGGTCAAGGTGGCGGCGCAGTTCGCAATCGAGCTGCTGATCGTGACGATGTGCGGTATCGCGCTTGGCGTGGCCGGCGGGGCCGTGGCGTCGGTGCCCGTGTCGAACCAGCTGCTCGCCGCGCAGGTCTCCTCGCAGGAGACCCAGACCGCCAGCCAGGAGGAGCAGTTCGGTCGCGGCGCCGACATGGGCGGCGCTCCCGGTGCTCCGGGCAGCAGCTCTGATTCGGGTGGTTCCGATTCGACTGGTACGAGCGGCGACTCCGGCAGCGCGTCGGCAGACTCCTCCAATGGCTCTTCCGGGCAGCCCGACAACGCCCCCGGCGGTATGCGCGGCGGCTTCAGTCAGGCGGTCGATTACGTCAGCACCATCGACGCGACCGTAAACCTCAAGGTCGTCGGGCAGCTGGTCCTGATCGGGTTGGGCCTGACGCTGATCTCCGCCCTGGTCGGCATCATCTTCGTCATGCGCTACGAGCCTTTGCAGATCCTGGCCGACCGCTCCTAACCCCGCGGGAGACGGTGTGTAATGCCGGAGGGTGGTTCCCATCGTCACAAACGTTACCAAACCAGTCAATATCCCTCATCATCAAGGAATCCATCATGACATCCGAAACTCCATTCACCGTCACCGAGCCCAACACGCTGCCCGCCCTCGAACTGGAGCACGTCTCCTACGCCTACACCAAAGGCGGAAAGAAGGTGCTCGCCGACAAGAGCTACGCCTTCCATCCGGGCAAGGTCTACGCCATCACCGGCCCGTCCGGCGCGGGCAAGACCACGCTGTTGTCGCTGCTGTCCGGTCTGACCACGCCCAGCGAGGGACGCGTGCTCCATGACGGCCTCGATCTGGCGAAGGCCGACCGGTACCGCTTCCGCAGCCGCGACATAGGAGTGATCTTTCAGAGCTTCAACCTGCTGCCTGCATTGACCGTTGCCGAGAACATCATCCTGTCAATGGATGCCGCCGGCAAATCGTTCGACAAGCCGAAGAAGCAGATCGCGGCGGAACTGCTCGACAAGGTGCGGTTGCAACCGGAATACCTCAACGAGCGTATCCTGCACCTGTCCGGAGGCGAGCAGCAGCGCGTCGCCATCGCGCGGGCGCTGAGCTATGGTCCGTCGATTGTCCTCGCCGACGAGCCGACCGGCAATCTCGACATGGTCACGCAGGACGACATCATGGCCATCTTCCGTCAGCTCGCCCATGAGGAGGGCAAGTGCGTGATCATCGTCACGCACAGTCCCGAAGTCGCCGCGGCCTCCGACGAGGTCTATCAGCTCGCCAAGCTGCGTCGCCGCTGACCGCACGATTGCATGCGACACGCCCGGAATGCGTAGCACAATCGCAAGGTGCGAATCGAAGAACGGCGCAATGGCAATGCATGGCCATTGGCGATTCGATGATTGTGCTACACACTCCGGGCGTGTCGCGCGGTGGTGTGGTGTCGCATGGTGGTGTGGTGCCGTGTGGCGGGGTGATGACGTGGGGCACTACCGCGCCTTGCGGCCGACCCGCTCCAGCAGACGCCCGTTGAGCCGGATCTGCGACACCAGTATCGCCAGGAAAATCAGCGCGAATCCGGTCGCCGCAGCACCACTGACAGTCTCTCCATAGAACAGCACCGAAAACACCATGCTGAACACGGTCTCCAGGCACATGATGATCGACGCCTGCGAAGGCGGGGTCACCTTGAGCCCGACGTTCTGCATGATCTGAGCCAGCATCGTCGCG
>JAIJJM010000327.1 GCA_022728415.1 Collinsella sp.
CGTTGAGCTTTGCCGTGCCACGAACGCGCACCGCTATAAGGCCCGTCTCGCAACGGTCGCGACGGCAGGCATCGATAGCGTTGACCAGCATGCGCTGCGTTCCGAGGCCAGTGGCGGCGTCGACGGTTTCGACAAGTGAGTGGTTGACGAGCTCGCCGACGTAGAGCGAGGGGACATTTCCGTCGCCATCGATACGAAACCCGCGAGCACGGCAGAGGACGTAGCCGCCGGCGGCATTGCGTACACGGTACTGCATGACTCGACGGTGCTTGGTGCCGTTATAGACTTGGTCGATGTCGTCGATACAGGCTTCAAGGTCATCGGGATGGACGCGCGTTTTCCAGTAATCGCGGTAGTTGTCTATATGCTCCGAAGGAAGACCGAGATCGCGCAAGGCACCTTGCGACCAAAGGATGCGATGTTTGTCCAAGTTCTCGATAAAGAAATAACGGCCTTCGTTGAGCATCGAAAACGCGTCGAAAACGCGGTCGCTTATTTCGAAGTCGTCGGCGTGGACTTGCGTGATATTGCGTCGATCAAGGTGCATGGCATGACGTAGCTTGTAGTCGTACATGCGATGATCGGCATCGAGTGTCATACGATTGGGGGCTTCACCCAGGGCGGGGTCGGCGTGTGACACTCCGTAGCTAAACGAGTGAGGCATCTCGGAATCGTTGTTTTTGAGCAGGATCGTTCGGCAGTGTTCCAGACGTTCGGCGAGGTCGTCCTCGGTTGCAATCGTAGATAAGATGGCAAACTCATCGCCTCCCAGACGAAATGCCGCCTCGTCTACCTTCATGTACAGCTTGAGATAGAGGCTTACCTGCAAGATATAGCGGTTACCTTCGTCATGTCCAAAGATGTCGTTGCAGTGCTTAAGGTTATCGATGTCGATAAAAGCCATGGTCACGGGCAGTTCCTGTTCCCAGATTTCCTCTAAGGAATGGGCAAAGCCGCCGCGGTTGCCAAGTCCGGTGAGCTGGTCGGTAAAGGCGGTCCTGATCAGATCCTCCTGACGCTCGAGAAGGTCACGGACGGTCTTTTCGAGTGTTTCGGTGTAATTGCTGTCAGTGTCCATGTTGTAAGCGGCTTTCTGAGGACGGGGCGGATTGCGTCGGGCGAGCTCGTTGTGCACACGCGTTGTCGCTCAGCGCCTTGCGTGTATCCAGGCCCCCGCCTTGCTGCGTTGCTGGGCTAATTTTTCGGCTAGCGTTCGCCGTTGATAACTGCTGAGTAGTATGAACAGCAGTATATGATTGTATACGGGCGCCCATGCTGTGGGAGGATATTATTCGCCAAACAGTGGCGCGACAATGCGATGTTCGATGAAAAATGCAACTGAGACGATATATGTTGACGGGTATATTTGTCTCGGTTTAAAACGCAGAAACGGAGATGGTCGTATGGCGCAGCCAGATACGACGCGCACGGTGGGGCTTGCGCTCGAGGGAGGCGGCTACCGCGGTATGTATACGGCGGGCGTGCTCGACGTTTGGATGGAACACGGTTTGACCTGCGACCATATGGTGGGCGTTTCGGCGGGCGCGGCGTTTGGCTACAACTTTAAATCGCGGCAGATCGGCCGCGCCATTCGCTACAACAAAGCCTATTGTGCCGATAAGCGCTATGCGAGTGTGACGAGCTGGTTGCGAACCGGAGACATGTTCAATGCCGATTTTGCCTATCACGAGGTGCCCATCGAGCGCGATCCCATCGATTTGGAGACATATCGCGCCTGTCCCATGCGGTTTACGTGCGTGTGTACCGATATCGAGACGGGCAAGGCCGTCTATCACGATTTGCCGTATGGTGACGAGCGCGATATCGAGTGGATCCGGGCGTCGTCTGCTATTCCCGTGGCAACGCGTCCTGTCGCTATTGACGGGCATAAATATCTGGATGGCGGCGTGGCCGATTCCATTCCCAGTGCTTGGCTGTTTGCGCAGGGGTATGACCGCAACGTGGTGGTGCTGACGCAGCCGGCGGGCTTTGTAAAGCAGCCCAACAGCGTGATGCCCATGCTGCGGCGCGTGTTCCGTCACTATCCGGAGTTTGTCGCAGCGCTTGAGCATCGGCATGAGGTCTACAATGCCACGCTCGATGACCTGGCATGTCGCGAGGCTGCCGGCGAGATCTTTGTGGTGCGGCCGAGTGAATCAGTGAAGGTGCCGTCGCTGTGCCGCGAACCGGATGAGCTCGAGCGCATCTATCAGATCGGCCGTCGCGATGCAGAGGCGACTTTGCCGGCGTTGGAAGCGTATCTGGCGGAGTAGGGGCTGCGGCGGAAAGCGCATCCCGGAATGAGCGTTTGGAATGGGGTGCGGTTTCCGCGAGAGGCCCGTGGCGGAAAGTTCATCCCGGAATATGTGTTCAGACTGGGATGCAGTTTCCCACTGCCCCTCTATACGGAAAGCGCATCCCGGAATGGAGGTCCAAACTGGGATGCGCTTTCCGCTCTTGAAGATATGAGGCTGCGAATCAGCTGCTCGGCTTATGTCTATGCCTGCTGCCAGGTGTCGACGAGCTCCTTGGCTGCGGCGTGGGGGTCGTCGGCGCTGCAGACGGCGCTCACCACAAAGAAGCCATCGACGCCGGTGGCCTTGAGCTGCGGCAGGTCGGCCGTCTTGACGCCGCCGCCCACCACGATGGGCACGGGGCTTGCCGCGTGGAGTGCGGCCAGATCCTCAAAGCTTTTGGTGATGATGGAGCCATCGGCTGCGCGTCCGCAGTCGCGCTTGGTCTCGGTCTCGTGCAGCGGGCCTACGCCTAGGTAGTCGACCAGGCTCATGTCGGCGGTCTTGACGTACTCGAGCATCTCCTCGCAGCGGGCCGAAAGACCCACAATGGCATCGGGGCCCATAAGTTTGCGGCAGACCTCGACGGGAATATCGCTCTGGCCCACGTGCACGCCGTCGACAGCGATGCCCTGCTCGCGCGCGGCGAGCACGCAGTCAAGGCGGTCGTCGATCAGTAGGGCGACCTGACCGGTCTTGCCGACCTGTGCGATTGCCTGCGCGGCGTCTCCGGTCAGCGCAATGATCTCGCGGGCGCTTGCAACCTTGGAGCGCACCTGGATGCAGGTAAAGCCGGCGTCGAGCGCCTGCGCCACCACATCGCCCACGGGGCGCCCGAGTGTGTTTTCGGGGCCGAGTACCAGATAGGCCGAGATATCAAGGTTGTCGCGGATGCTCATCGTGCTTCCTCCTGCTTTTTGATCTGTGCTTCCATGCGCTCGAGTTTGCCAGTCATGGTGTCGGTAAATCCGGGTCGAATATCGGCTTTGAGTACGACTTCGGTTCGGATGCCCTTACTCGCCAACACAAAGGTCGCATCGCGTACGACCTGCATAACCTTGTCCCAGTCGCCCTCGATCTCGGTGAACATCGAGGTGGTGCGGTTGGGAAGGCCGCTCTCGCGAATGACGCGCACGACCTCGGCGACCTCGGCGGAGAGCTCGTCGCCCGTACCGCACGGGGCGATGGCCACGGCGACCAACGTGT
>JAIJJM010000328.1 GCA_022728415.1 Collinsella sp.
CGCCTGGGTTCCGAGGTGCAGGTTCGCGCCGTGGCCACGACGGGCTCCGGCCGCAGCCTCATCGGCAAGTTCGTGGGCGCCGACGCCGTGGTGGACGAGATCACCTGCCAGGCTGCCGGCGCGGCGCATGCCGACCCGAAGGTGGACACCGTCTTCGAGATCGGCGGACAGGATTCCAAGTTCATCTCGCTCGCCGGCGGGCAGGTTTCCGACTTTCAGATGAATAAGGTTTGCGCTGCCGGAACGGGCAGCTTCATCGAGGAGCAGGCCGCTCGCCTCGCCATACCGCTCGCCGAGTACGGACTGCTCGCGCTTTCGAGCGAAGCACCGGTCGATCTGGGCGAGCGTTGCACGGTCTTCGTGGAGAGTGCTATCAGCGCGGCCCTCTCCGCCGGTGCCGCCAAGCGCGACGTGGCCGCCGGCCTCGCCCTCTCCATCGTGCGCAATTACCTGCACCGCGTGGTGGGCGGCAAGCGCGTGGGGTCGCATATCGTGCTGCAGGGCGGCGTCGCCTACAACCCCGCAATCGTGGAGGCGTTCCGGTCGTTCTACCCTGACGCGCTCACGGTGTCGCCCAACTTCGCCATCTCGGGTGCGGTGGGGGCGGCCCTCATGGCCGCCGATGCCGCCGCGAAGCCGGGTTTCGAGCTCACGGCGTTCAAGGGGTTCGATCTTTCCGGCACGACAGCCGCGGGGCGCGGCGTGGACGAGCACGCAGTCGCACTCAACCGTGCGTTCTACAAAAAGACCGAGGAGCTCTTTCTCGAGGGCTACACGGGCAAGATCGACCCGGCCAAGAAGACCGTGGGCATCCCGCGCTGCCTCATGTTGCACCGCCTGTTCCCGCTCGCCAACGCCTACTTCTCCCGCTTGGGCTACAACGTGCTGCTCTCGCCCGATACCACCGAGGAGCAGGTCCGCCTGGCACAGGAGAACGCGCGCGGTGAGACCTGCTATCCCGTGAAGCTCATCTACGGGCACATGGCGTGGCTCGCGGAGCGCGAACCCGACTACATCTTCATGCCGAGCCTGCACACTATCCGGCACGCGAGCTCGCGTGTGGCGCACAACTACGCATGCCCTTATATGCAGACGGCGCCGCGCTTGGTGGCGGACGCCCTCTGCCTGGAGCGGCGCGGCATCGAGCTACTGAACCCCCTGCTCGACATGGATTTTGGCCAGGAGGCCATGGCGCAGGCGCTGCTGGGGTTGGGCGAGCGGCTGGGCCATGCGCGCCAGGAGGCGGCCGTGGCCATGATGGCGGGCGGCTTTGCCGTCACGTCCTTTGGTGAGAAGACCGAGGCGCTGGGCGACGAGCTCTTGGGTTCGCTCGCGCCGGGGGAGCGCGTGCTCGTGCTCATCACGCGCAACTACGGTATCTCCGATGGTGCCCTCAACATGGGAATCCCCGAGATTCTGCTGGACCGTGGACAGAAGGTCATCACGCTCGGGCACCTGCACGCGCATGATATCGATGTCTCGGCTGACCACCCCGGCATCTGCTGGCCGTTTGGGCAGCACATCCTCTCGGGCGCCAAGATGGTGCGGCGCGATTCGCGGCTCTTCGCGGTGTACCTCACCAACCACGGCTGCGGTCCCGACACCATGCTCGACAAGCTCTTCGCCGAGGAGATGGGTGAGAAGCCCTACCTCACGATCGAGTGCGATGAGCACTTCAGCCGCGTGGGCGTGATCACGCGCGTGGAGGCGTTCCTGAACGCGCTGGCGCATCTCTCTGAGGAGGACGCGGTGCGGGTGAGCTCGCCTGCGGGTGTTGGCGCGGCCGCGGCCGTGGCCGATGCTGTGTCTAGGCCGTCGTGCGTGCACCGGGATGCGGCTGGCGGGGTCGCGTGCGCGGCGGGCGCCGCCGGTGCCGACTGCGCCGCCCCCTCGATGGCGCTCTCCGTCATACCCGAGGGTGGCGAGGCGCTCGATCCCGCGGTACCCGTGGCGGTGCCCAGGGTGGGCGCGTACGGCGACCTCGCGGCCGCATGGCTGCGCGCGCGGGGCTTCGACGCCCGTGCGATCCCGCTCGACGCCGTGGCACTCGAGGCCGGGCGTACGGCGACGTCCACCAAGGAGTATGGCTCGTTCACGGCGTTCCTGGGCGCGGCGCTCGTGGCGGAGCAGGTCGCCGGCCCGGGGCCGCTCTCGCTGGCATTGCCTGCCACCTGCGGTGCCGAGGCCGATAACCAATATGACCGCGTGGTCCGCGCGGTGCTGCGCCAGCGCGGCCACGGTGACGTGGCAATCGCCGCACCGCGTTTCGAGGTCCTTCCCTGGGAGCTTAACCGCCGGCTGGGCGCGGGGGCGGCTTCCGAGCTCTTCGGCGTGCTACTTGCGGGCGATGCCGCCAATGCGCTGCCGGTGTCGAGGCGGGCTGGTTTCGTGCGCGCCTGCGTGGAGCAGCTTGTCGCCGGGGGCGCTTCCTCGCTGGACGTGCCGCGGATCGCGCGGCTCGTCGCGGAGTTCGCAGGGGGCGATGCCCCCGATGCTGTCAGGCGGCTCGCCTTGGTGGGGGAGTGGCCCTGGGTCTATGTCGACGAGCTTACGGGTGAGCTGTGGGACGAGGTCGCGCAGCGCGGCTATCGGCTCGCGCGCATGCCGCTTTCGGAGTTCTTCTGGATGATGTGGCAAGACGAGTGGGAGCAGGACTCTTCGCAGGGGTCTCGCAGCGGGGTGAAGGGCATGCCCTGGGAGCCGGGGACGCGGGCGGGTGTCGCCGCGGCCCCTGCCTCTATACCTTCCGATGCCGTGTCCGCCGTCGAAGTGCCGGCCGATCCCTTTGCTGTCCCGGCGGACGAGTTGGCGGACCGCGCGTCTTTGCTCGATGCCTTTCGCTGCCAGATGGCTGCGCTCTCGGCCGCCCTTGAGAATGTGCTCGGCGCGGGTTCGAGCTCGTTCGCCGTGAATCCGGGCGAGCTCATTGCCGCGGCGGATGCAGGCATCCCGCGCTTCCGCGGAGCCGGTGCGCGGTATCGCTTCGCTAAGGTCGCGCTTGAACGTCTGCGTTCGGCGGGCGTGGTGACGGTGGCGTCGATGTACGAGAACGTCGACACCATCCTGCGGCTCAAGGCCGATAACGACGAGGCGCGGGAGGACATCGAGCGCGGTGGGGCCGCCAGCGCGCCGGTGCTGCGCCTCGCGTTCGACGGCACGCTCGACACTTCGAACATCGAGAAACTTCGTTCGTACCTTTACTATATATAGGTGCCATCTTAGAAAGGAGGCCCCATGGGGCTACGAAACCTGCCGACCGACGTCGCGCGCCCGCTGACGTCACTCATCGACGACGCCGAGCCCGGTCGCGTCTCGAGCCGCTCGCTCACGCGGCTCTCAGACGTATGCCAGATCATGCTGCTGTCCTTTGCGGCGGGGGAGAGCGTCTCGGACGAGGAGTACCCGGCGGACACCATGTACTACCTGCTTGAAGGCTGCGCGGGCATCACTTTCGCGCAGGAGGGGCGCGCGCCCGTGCCACTTGCCGCCGGCGAGGT
>JAIJJM010000329.1 GCA_022728415.1 Collinsella sp.
GTGGTTCCGGTATATGAGCTCCTTCTTCAGGAGCCTGTTGGTGGATTCGACCACGGCGTTGTCGTACGGGTCGCCCTTCCTTGACAGCGATCCTCCGATGTCGAACACGTCGAGCAGCCCGTCGATTTTCGCGTTGTCGAACCCGCCGCCCCGGTCCGTGCGGAACATCTCCACCTCGGTCAGGGGAAGCCGAGCGTGGCGAACGCGCCCAATACCAGACTCGCGTCCCGGGCCCGCCCGGCGGAATGGCCGGTAATGCCCCTGTTCGCCAGGCCGATGAGCAGGCACGCGTATGCCCACTTGCCGCCGACGCGCACGTACGTCAGGCCACCGGCCAGGTGGGTGCGCGGCTCGTAGCCGTCGAACTCGCGGTCGAGGATGTTCGCGAGCCTGGCCTCGTTAACCCGCGTCCTGTGCGGTTCGGACCGCTTGCGCGCATACGCACTCGTCATGCCCTGTTCGCGCATGATGTTGCCGATGCGCCTCCTGGACGCGGTGACGCCCCTCCTTTCCAAGGCGGCCTTAATCTTCCTGACGCCGTAGCGTCCGCGGCCGGCGTGCCGGACCGCGCGCACGTCGCCGGCGATCGGATCCACCCGCTCGGCTTCGGGATGCCCGGTCATCCAGTAGTAGGTGGAGCGGGGAACGCCCGGTATCCTGCATTGCGCTGATATCGGGTAGCGGGCGGCGTTGGCCCGTATCACTGCTACTTTCGTGCGAATACCGGTGCCGCTTGTTCTGAAACGTCCACCTCCATCTCCAACTGTCTGTTGCGCCTCCCCGGTCCGACCGGCTCGTTCCGCCCGGGCGTGCGGTTGTCCATGGCCCGGGTGGAGCCGCTGTCGCGGATGCCCTGGACCCAGCGCCGCGGGGTCGATCGCGCTATGTCGTACTCGGCCCTGATCTCCCGGGATGGCTTGCCGTTCTCATACAACTGCACAATCTGCCGTTTGAACGCCTCGTCGTAGTGGCGGGGATGTTTCGGGTCGGCCATCATCGGCCTCCAACCTCATGTCATTCGTCCCTCATCGGACTGTCTAATACATTGTAGCCAATCCACCGTGAACCCGCACTCCGCCACGAGCCGCTCGTACACGCGCGTCGCGGTGTGGCGCTGCTTGACGGGCAAGCGCAGATCCGCGGCCGGCCACCCGTCCACGACGGCCGAATACCCCGCGTCGACCAGCGACCTGCCCGCATGCCCCGAGCCAAGGGGCTTGGGAGAGTAATCCCCGTGGCTGGCGTACTTGACCACGGTCGTGCGCGATACGCCGAGTTTCCGCGATATCTCCCTGTGGCTCAAGCCCTGGCGGTCGAGCTGCCTGATACGCCGTCGGGCACACACCGGTGTCGTCATTTCCTTTCCTCCCGAGAACCATCAGTTTGGTTGACAGGCACTCGGGAATCCATCAAGGAACCGGACGATGCCGGTGTTCTCATTCCACCGGCGCCATCACCGCTGACACCGTCCAAATTGAACGCTCAGGGTGTTCAGGAACAAGTGCCGGCACAGCGAGGTGGTGACGTTTTCTTGGACTTCCTGGCCGGGAAGGAGAACCCCCTTATGGCGAAGTACAGCAAGGAGCAGCGTGACAGGGCCGTGGACCTGTACGTCAGATACGAGCGCTGCGCCGCGGACGTGATCCGCGAGCTCGGCTATCCCAGCAGGGGGATGCTGCCGGTGTGGTACCGGGAACGCCTCGAGGAGGAACGCGCCGGAAGACAGTCCACTCGCGGGAAACGGTACCGGTGGTACACGGACGAGCAGAAGCGGGCCGCGGTGAACCACTACCTCGAATACGGCAGGCGTCTGAGACGCGCTATGCGCGCGCTCGGCTATCCGAAAAGCCATGAGCTGCTCACCGCGTGGATCGACGAGCTGGCGCCCGGCCGACGCAGGCTGAGGCACGGCCCGGTTCCCGAGGAATTGAAGCGGAAGGCGGTGGTCGCGGTCGCGTCCGGACGGCTGAAATCACGTGAGGCGGCCGCCGAGCTGGGCGTGGAGGCGTCCGTCGTCGGGAAACTGGAAACGGCAGATGCTCGACGGATCCAAGGAGACGCACGTGACGAAGACACCTGGAGAGAAGCCCACGACGGCCGGGGAGGGGAAAACCGGCGTGGAGCCCTCTACGCCGGCGGTCCGCGGGACGCGGCCGGCCTGGCGGACGCGGTGGCGGCGCTGGAGAAGAGGCTGGCGGAGACGCGTGCCCGTCTGGACGAGCTGGACGCCGACGTCGATCGGCAGCGGCGGGAGAAGAGGGAACTGGACATCGAGATCGCGATCCGGAAGGGCGTGATCGAGCTGTTGGGAAAAGAGCCGGGCGCAGTCCCGGAAAACCCGGCCAGCCGCGAGAAGACGATCCTCGTCAAGACCGTTAGCGAGACGCTGGGCGTGACCGCCAGGAGCCTGCTGCCCGTGGTCGGCATCGCGCGCAGCACGTACCACTACCAGCTCAGGGCCATGAAACGTCCCGACAAGGACTCCGGTCTACTGGAGCTCGTGCGCGAGGCGTTCCGGGAACAGCAAGCGCAGGTACGGGTGCAAGCGGATCCACCTGGAGCTGAAGGGCATGGGAATCGTGGCCAGCGCGAAGCGGATCATGAGGCTCATGACCAGGCACGGCCTGGTGCCCCTGTCCAGGAGCGCGAAGCGGCACGGCTCGTACAAGGGCGAGCCGGCCAAGGCGCCGAAGAACCTAGCGGACCGCGATTTCCACGCCGAGGCGCCGAACCGGCTGTGGGTCACGGACCTGACCGAGTTCTCGATTCCCGCGGGCAAAGCCTACCTGTCGCCCGTGATCGACTGCTACGACGGGCTTCCCGTCGCGTGGACGATCGGCACGAGCCCGAACGCGGACCTGGCCAACGGCATGCTCACCGACGCCTGCTCCACGCTCAAGGACGGCGAGAAGCCGATCATCCACAGCGACCGCGGCTGCCACTACCGGTGGCCCGAATGGATCCGCATCTGCAAGGAGCATGGTCTGACGCGTTCGATGAGCGCGAAGGGATGCAGTCCGGACAACGCCGCCGCGGAGGGATTCTTCGGCCGTCCCAGGCAGGAGTTCTTCCACAAGCGCAGCTTCGCGGGTGTCACCATGGACGGGTTCATCGGCATGCTGGACGAGTACATGGTCTGGTATCGGGACAGGCGGATCAAGACGGAGTTCGGCACGGGCATCATGGATCGTCGACGCGAGCTCGGTCTTGTGGCATGATTGGTGGTGATGGAATCAATGACGAGTCCAACAAAACAGCACCACCCCCAATTGCTTAAGAAAAATTGAAGCAAAACAGACGCGAACCACAGGCCGCGCCTCAGCTCGCGGCTCACGGTGGACTTGTCCCGGCCGATCCTCTCCGCGGTCCGCCGGATGCTCAGATGCTGTTCGCAATGCAGCTTCTCGATCAGGATCCTCTCCTCGGACGACAGGTGCGAATACTGTTGACCCATGAGTGCAACACCTTCTTGAGTTAGAAACTTCGA
>JAIJJM010000330.1 GCA_022728415.1 Collinsella sp.
CGGGTGAATGTCACCACTCAGGGCCGACGGGCCATTGAATACCACTACCCCGACGAACACACCGTCATCCGCTGTATCCTGCCACCGGAAGATGAACGCGACAGACACCCCGATGAATCCCTGCTGAAAACCACGTACCGCTACAACGCCGCCGGAGAACTGACGGAGGTCATTCTGCCGGGGGATGAGACGCTGACGTTCAGCCGTGATGAGGCGGGACGTGAAGTGCTCCGGCACAGTAACCGGGGTTTTGCCTGTGAACAGGGCTGGAATGCAGCCGGCCAGCCTGTCAGTCAGCGCGCCGGATTTTTTCCGGAAGAAGCCACATGGGACGGGCTGGTTCCCTCACTGGTACGGGAGTACCGTTACGACAGCGCGGGTAACGTGTCAGGTGTCACCAGCCGGGAAGATTACGGACGGGAAACCCGGCGGGAGTACCGGCTGGACCGGAACGGCCAGGTCACGGCGGTGACAGCCTCAGGCACCGGGCTGGGCTATGGCGAAGGCGATGAGTCCTATGGCTATGACAGTTGTGGCTACCTGAAGGCGCAGTCTGCGGGCAGGCACCGGATAAGTGAAGAGACTGACCAGTATGCCGGAGGCCACCGGCTGAAACAGGCCGGAAACACGCAGTATGACTATGACGCCGCAGGCCGGATGGTCAGCCGGACAAAACACCGTGACGGCTACCGCCCGGAAACAGAGCGGTTCCGGTGGGACAGCCGGGACCAGCTGACCGGGTATTGCAGCGCACAGGGGGAGCTGTGGGAATACCGCCACGACGCCAGCGGCAGACGAACAGAGAAACGCTGCGACCGGAAGAAAATCCGCTTCACGTACCTGTGGGACGGCGACAGTATTGCGGAAATCCGGGAATACCGCGATGATAAACTGTACAGCGTACGGCACCTGGTGTTTAACGGCTTTGAGCTGATAAGCCAGCAGTTCAGCCGGGAACGGCAGGCGCATCCGTCGGTGGCCCCGCAGTGGGTGACGCGGACGAATCATGCGGTGAGCGACCTGACGGGCCGTCCGCTGATGCTCTTTAACAGTGAAGGTAAAACCGTCTGGCGACCGGGACAGACCAGCCTGTGGGGGCTGGCACTCAGCCTGCCCGCAGACACCGGCTACCCGGACCCGCGCGGGGAACTGGACCCGGAAGCCGACCCCGGCCTGCTGTATGCGGGACAGTGGCGGGATGGAGAATCAGGGCTGTGCTATAACCGGTTCCGGTATTACGAACCGGAGAGCGGGATGTACCTGGTGAGTGATCCACTGGGGTTGCAGGGGGGTGAGCAGACTTACCGGTATGTGCCTAATCCACTGGGGTGGATTGACTCATATGGATTAAGTAAAGGTGCGGTTGCAGCTGGTGTAGATGTCGCACTGGTGGGCAAGGGAGATCCTTTACTTAAGGCGTTACCTTGGATAAAAAAGCAAGATGGCGTATTTGATGTTCTAATCCATGGTTCGCCGGATGCTTTCCATGTATTACACAATGGTAAATATGTTCAGATAAATCATCGAACACTTGCTAATCTAATAAAAAAATCAGGCCATTCAGGTGAACCCATACGACTTCTCTCATGTAGTTCAGGAGCATCGCCAACTGCTATTGCTCAACATTTATCCAACAAACTTGGTGTGCCAGTTACAGCACCGAGTGATACATTATGGATCTTTCCTTCAGGAAAAATTACTGTAAGTAAAACATCGACATCTAATACTGGCTCCTGGAGCGTGTTCGAGCCGAGGGTTACTAAATGAAATATATTTGTTTTAAAGAACTACCCTATTGTGATAGTGATATCAGTATAATAGAATCTAAGGGGATGATGGATAAAAAACACATCGATGATGTATTGAGATATTTAAGAGGTGGACGTATATTTTCAATATCACCCGGACTTGCTTTTGATATATTTTCAAATGCAAAAATTCCTATTGGCACATTGGAAATATATACTGATGGAGAATGGTGCTGGTATTCTGATTTAATCTATTACATTGAAAAATATCATATCTCCTTACCTCTTGAATTTATGAATAAAATGGAGAGTAAAAAATGGATTTGTGATTGCAATAATATTGACATATCAAATACTGAGTTAGATTAATTACTTGCAATCAAAGTGTACGAATCAAGATATATGTGGACTATCGAGATGACTAGATAGCTATTCCTTATATCGCTATCTAACGGAAAAGGAAAGATGGTCTGGTGACCGGGGAGTCTGCGTCTGTAGGGGCTGGCACTCAGTCTGCCCGCAGACACCGACTACCCGGGTGACTGGGGCGGCGTGGTCTGGCGTTACCGTTATGATGCCGATGGCCTGTGTACCGCCAGGGTCAACGGCCTGGAGGAAACCATCCTCTACAGCCGGGACGCCGCAGGCCGCCTGGCAGAAGTCATCACCCCGGAAGGGAAAACGCAGTATGCGTATGACAAATCCGGCAGGCTGACGGGTATCTTCAGCCCGGACGGCACATCACAGCGCACCGGCTACGACGAACGCGGCCGGGTGAATGTCACCACTCAGGGCAGACGGGCCATTGAATTCAGTAACGGTGAACACTTCAACTTATTTATCTCAAATGGTAAATGCTGGTCAAGGTAATGTAATCTGGGCTGCATGCACCGAATTTTTTTAACGCGGGGTAATCGTATGTATTTTAAAGATGATACTGACTATACATATTTCCTTCCTAATGAATATTTTTTACACGGGGTGAAAAATGTGGGCTGGATAGACAGAGAACACCCCTTCACAAAAGGGATTAGTGACGCTGAATTTATTGAAAAGTTAAAAGCAATAATTCTAACAGAGAATGAAGCAACTTGTTTTTCAGTTAATAAAATAAGAGGATTTCACAAATGTAATTTTTGCAATAGTGAAATGATAACAATAACCGATGGAAGAAAAAAAGGATACCTTGGCATGAGTGAAATATGGATTCCATCCATCCACCATAATGAGTATTACGCGTTTCCTTCATTAATTTTCCATTATATAACATCTCACATGTATAGACCACCAGAGGACTTTATTGTATCTGTTTTAAACTTGAATTTAAGCGAGAGTTTTTGCGCTCAAAACATATATGACAATAAAATTAAGGAATTAAAAATAGACTTCTGGTTTCGTTAAAGCTGGTAATTTAACTTATCGGGAATACCGCTATGATGGCAGTTTCAGACGGACGGAGAAATGCTGTCAGCAAAAAGACTTCCGCTTCGCGTATCTGTGGGGCATGGGGATAATTTATCTTCATCAATTGATATATTGATTAATGGCAAGGAGGCAGTTGAAATTCCGTAAGGCCAACTTGATATGACACCTGGCACACAACCCCGACGACCGGATGTATATGCTGGGCGGGATGAGTGACACCGCCAGCAACCGCATCACGTTTGAGCGCGACAGCCAGTACCGGATCACGGGTGTCAGTCACACCGACGGGATCCGGCTTAAACTGACGTACCAT